>NZ_WBOF01000005.1 GCF_009569385.1 Streptomyces kaniharaensis | reverse complement strand
GCCGGGCCTGATGGCTGCTCAATCCGCCGCCGGCATCTCGCTGCGCGGGCACCAGGAAGAGGCCCTGGAGGCCATCGTGCGGGGCCTGACGCCCCGTCCGGGACAGTCCGCGCCCAACGGTCTGCGGGTGACGGTGCAGATGGCCACCGGCTCCGGCAAGAGCTACGTGGGAGCCGCGGCCGGGCAGAAGCTCGCGCCCCGCGGCGTGGTGCTGGTCGTGGTGCCGACCCTGGATCTGCTGGTGCAAATGATCGGCTCGTGGCGGGCGGCCGGCCGCGCCGGGGACATGCACGCGGTGTGCTCTTTGGTCGACTCCGAGCTCCCCTACGGGGTGATGGCGAGCACCAGCCCGCTGATGATCGCCATGTGGCTGGCCCACGCCGCGAAGCACCGCCGGCCGACCACCCTGTTCGCCACCTACACCTCGGTCGGCGCGGTCGCGGATGCCTACGCCTACTGGGCCGAGCGCGAGGGCGAGCTGCTGCCTCCGCTCGCGCTGATGGTCTGCGACGAGGCGCACCGCTCGTCCGGCAGCGTCGAGAAGACCTGGACCGTGGTGCACCACCAGGGCGAGATCCCGGCGGACCGCCGGCTCTACATGACCGCGACCCCGAGGATTTGGGCGCCGCCGAGCAAGGCGATGACGCGGCGTGAGGGCGCCCACCAGCCGCTGCCGGAGGAGCTGGCGGTGTCCATGGACGACCAGCGGATCTATGGCCCGCACGTGTTCTCCCTGGGCCTGGCGGAGGCGATCGACAGGAAGCTGCTGGCGCCGTTCGAGATCGTGGTCCTGGAGCTGCGCGACCCGCTCGGGGACCGGGACAAGGCGGAGCAGCAGGGCGTGCCGTGGGGTCCGGGCGTCGGCGAGGCCGAGGACGGCAGCGAGGACGAGGTGCCGGCCGAGCGGATCGCGGCCATCCAGGCCGGGCTGCTCAAGACCGTCGTCGAGCGCGGGCTGGAGCGCTGCATCACGTTCCACAGCCGCACGATCGAGGCCCGCTACTTCTCCGAGACGCTGAATCAGACCGCCGAGAAGCTGCACTTCCAGAATCCGCAGAAATACCCCGCCGAAGTCTGGGCGCAGTGGCTCTCCGGTGAGCACGAGATCGACTACCGCAAGGAGCTTATCGGCGACTTCGGGAAGGGCGAGGAGGACGACGGTCTCAAGCACCGGATCTTCAGTAACTGCAAGGTCCTGGGCGAGGGCGTTGACATGCCGAATGCGGATTCGGTTCTCCTTCAGGGCCGGGGCAGCATGGTGGATATCGTCCAGGCCATCGGCCGGGCCCTGCGCATGCAGCCCGGCGAGGGAAAGACCGCCAGCCTGATCGTGCCGATCTTCCTCAAGCCGGGAGAGGAGCCGGGGGACATTTTGGAGTCGGATTCCTACGGCCCGCTGGTCAAGATCCTGACCGCGCTGCGCAGCCACGACGCCAAGGTGGTGGAGGCCCTGGCGGTGCCGCAGAAGTCCGGCAAGCGCACCAAGGGGCGCAGCGCTGAGGCTGCTTCTGGTCCTGGTGAGAGCTGGTCCGGCGAGGGAGGGGCGGGTGGTGCGGGGGCGTTCACGCTACCGGTGCGGTTCCAGTCGCCGGTGGACGAGAACGTGCTCGCGCTGTTCATCGCCTCGCGGGTGCTGACCGGTGAGAACCAGTTCTGGCGGGAGGGGATCAACCACGCCCGCCGGTGGCACGAGGAGACCGGCGGGCTTGACGTTCCCTATTCCGCGATGGTCGGAGAGGAGGGGAATTTCCCGCTCGGGAAATGGCTGTCGGACCGGCGCGAGGACTACGCGAACGGTGAATTGGCGCGTCATCGGGTGGAGATGCTGGATCAGCTCGGGATGATCTGGTCGGTCTCCGACGCTCGGTTCGAGGCCGGGCTGGACTGGGCTCGGGTCTGGGCGAAGGGGCACGGAGGTTCGCTGGCGGCGCCGGCGCGGGCATCGGTCGGCGGGTATGCGATCGGCACGTGGCTCTCCGAGCTGCGGGCCTCCGCGCAGGTGCCAGCGGGCGAGCAGGGCGCGTTGTCGCCGGAGCGGCGGCGGGCGCTGGAGGAGATCGACCCGTGGTGGTGCCCCGCCTGGCCCATCACGTGGCAGCGCGCGTACGCCACCGCCCGGCAGTGGTGGCTGGAGTCCGACGGCCGGGTCGACTGGACCGTCCTGCCGGTGGACACGGTGTTCGAGGGCGAGCAGCTCGGCCGCTGGGTGCAGGCGCAGCGGGCCGGGTGGCCGGAGCTGGAGGCGGACCAGCGGGACCTGCTGTCGGCGATCGGCATCGAGGAGGACCAGGAGCTGGTGGCCGCGAAGCAGGCGGCCGAGGCAAAGCCGAAGGTGTCCCGCACGGATCGGTTCCAGCAGGGTCTGGCGGCGTTGGCGCAGTTCGTGGAGCGGGAGCGCCATGCCAACGTCAAGCGCCCGCACAAGGAGCCGCTGGAGGCCGTGGAGACCGGGCCCGGGGGTGAGGAGCAGGTGGTCGTGTCGCACTTCGCCCTGGGCACGTGGCTCAACAACCAGAAGGCCCGCCGGGCGAAGCTGACGCCGGGCCAGCTCGCGCAGCTCGCCGAGCACGGGGTGGAGTGGGCGTAGCGGGCCGGCCCCGGTCCGGGTGGTCGGTTGCCCGGCGGTAGGCTGCCGGGGCCCTGAGAATGCACTGGGAGGCCATCACCTGCGGGTGGCGGCCTCCCGGCTTCTATCCTCGGATGCTGGGGCCCCTGCCGGTCACCTGCTACCCAAAGGCCGGGGTCGGTAGACCATCACCCCGCCGACCGACGCCACGCACCGGGTGCCGAGGGGGAGCCCCTCAACCACCCAGAGCTGCTGCGACTGGCCGGTGAGCAGGGCCTGGCGCAGGTGGGTGCCGCCGTACAGGATCTCGCCCGGCCGGGCGGTGGTGCCGGTCATGCAGACCACTGGGTCGGGGAGGAACTCGCCGCCGCCTTGGTGGGCGTCCTCGCGCTGGACCATCAGGTGGGCGGCGTTCACCTCGGACTCTGCGTGCTCGCCGGCGGTCTGGCAGTCCGGGCAGACCAGGAACTTCAGCTGGCCTTTCTCCCACTTGCCGCTCCAGTCCACGGCCTTCGTCCAGTCCTTCGGCGCGCGGCGCGGACACCGCGCGCAGCGCTTCAACGGGGTCTTCGTCTTCATGCCCGGCCCAACGGCCTCAGCCGATCGGTGGACACGGCGCAGCGGCGGGCCCGCTCGTCCGGTCCGGGGTGCGGTGCCGACTGGCTCTCGGAGCCTGTCGGAGGCCCTTGCCCCGGATGGGAAGCGCTCGGGGTGACCTGGTAATCCCCGTGCCCGCCGGGGCCAGGGGTAGCTGCTCCGGTGGGGTGAAGCGCGCTGGCCCGTTCCCCGGGTCAGGGGACGGGCCAGTCGTTGTACTGGCCGAGCGTGTCAGCTCGTTCGCCAGGTTCCGTGTGGGCTCCGCTCAGGCATGGTGCTCGGGTGTCCGAGCTGCCCGGTAGCGGCCTGGGCAAGCCAGTTGGTCCACCTGTCGATGAACTCGTCCAGATCTCCGATCACGAGAGGGGTGAAGGGCCAGGCCACCTGGTTCATGGCCATGCCGGGGCTGACCGCGCCCAGGGACTCGTGGTGGGGATTGAGCGCGAAGGGATCCATCGCCGGCATCACGCTGCGCAGCGGCGATGCCATGAAGGCCGTCTCGAACCACTGGTATCGCTCCGCGACCTGGGCATCGGCGTACCAGAGGGAGTGGCTGCGGCCTTCGTAGCCCATTCGGTTCTGCGGAATCCGGAGGGAGATAGTCGCGTGTGCGATCACGTCGAAGGGAGCGCCCGATCCTGTCGCCCAGGCGCTGAGGTCGGCCTGCTTGGCGCTGGTGAAGGTCAGCTGGGCGTCGGAGAGCCGGACCGTCCAAGCTCCCTCGTTTCCCTTGCGTACCTCGGCCGTGGAGACGATGTTCGTGATCGTCTTCAGGAGTTCCTCGGAGATGAGGCTGAGGGACGCGCGGGCGGCCTCGAAGAGATCCCGGCGGCGGTCGGCTTCGCTGGCCTCTGCTGACGCCTGGCGGTCGGTTTCCGCGCGGCGGGCGGCCTCGACCCGGTTCGCCTCAGCCAGTGCTGCCAACCCTCCCGAAAAAGCAGCTGCGGGAATCCGTCGCAGCCTCTCCAAGATGTTGCCGGCTGAAGGGCGGCCTTGCGGCGCCCGGAAGAGGCACTCCGTGATCAGGGCTGCCAGAAGCGCCGGGGCGGTGGTGAGCGGCGGCGGGGTTCCGTGCAGGTGCTGATCACGGAAGTCGTGCTCGTACGGTCCGGTGAAGGGCGTGATGCCTTCCAGGAGTTCGTACGCGAGGACGCCCAGGGCGTAAATGTCGCTCGCGCTTGTGGCCCTCTCGCCCTTCCAGCGCTCGGGGGCCATGTAGGCGAGGGTGCCGGCGAACTTGTAGGTCTGCTGCGCGGTGGTCGCCTCGGCGTAGCGGGCGATGCCGAAGTCGGCCAGGCACCAGCGGCCGTTGAGCAGCAGGACGTTCTCCGGCTTGAGATCGCGGTGTACGACACGGCCGTCCAGGTCGGCCAGGGTCTCGGCGATGTCGGACAGCACCCTCACTGCCTCTTCCAGGCCCAGCGATCCGTTCTGCTCCAGGTGGGCACGGAGCGACTTCTCCGCTCGGGGCATGACGAGCACCCAGTGGTCCTCGTGTTCTCCGCTGTCGATGACCGGAACGACGTTGCGCACGCCTTCCAGGTCGGTGAACAGCATCTCCCGGTCAGCGCCGGGTCGCTTGGGGACCAGCTTCACGGCCGCGTGCTCACCGGAGCTGGAGCGTGCCTCGTAGACGGCGCCGAAGCCACCCGGGTCCCCGATAGGGTCGCCAACAACCCACTCCTGGTTCAGCTCCAGCCTCATGCGTGTGCGCCTCACCGTCGTCAACCGCTCTGTCTGGATCATCATGCCGCAGCGGCCGGACAACCGTGGAGCTGTTGGCGGCGATCGGCATCGCAGCGCCCGAGGGCGGAGTATGGGCAACCGGGCATGCGACTACTCAGCGTCGTTGTCTTCCGCGTCTAGCTCGCCCGTGGTGCGCCGAACGATCTTCTTCATCACTGCCTGAAGGGATCGCAGCAGCTCCCGCTCGGCGGCTTCGGTCCTGAACAGAACGTTCCACTGGTGGACGTCGTCAACCAGGCCCTCGATCGCTTCTTCGAGCCGCTGCCGCAGCAAGCCGGGTCGGAGGGCTTCGATCTCGACTGCGATGTTCGGGTCGATATCTTCGCGTAGGCACTCCTCGCGGTACCGGGCGAAGTTGACGTCGCGGGTGTTGACGTCGTGGGTGGTGAGCCGGCCAAATCGGACGTCGGCGGCGGTGATGGCGATCTGCCGGAACTCCAGGTCGAGCTCGCCGTTGCCGTAGCGCTCCATGCGCTCGACCACCGAGCGAGGGACGCATCTGCCCGTAGGGTCCCAGTCTCCACAGAAGATCACCGTCACCCCCTTGCCCTGGCGGGCGTACTGCTGCACCGCCTCGTAGACGAAGGTCTTGGAGGACTGGCCGCGGCAGGAGTACAGGCCCACGCCCCAGGCGGAGGTCACCGGGAGAAGCACGCCCCCGACTGAGTCGCTCTCGCACCAAACCTCGACGCGGCGGCGTTGGGAGGCCCACAGGTTGCGCCGGTAGCTCTCTGTCGCGCGTTCCAGGGCGTCGTCGAGAGAGTCGTACTGGGTCTCCTGCCGAACCATGCGGGTGCCATCGGTGATCCACTCCCAAGGCAGTCTGCCGGTCTCCCGCAGGTGGCCCGTCTCGCGGACGACTACCGAGTAGTTCCGCCGCGAGCGGCCGTGGTCTTTGTCCCACAGGAGACCGACGCCGAGGTAGTAGATGTGGCGGACACTGCAGGGTCTCGCTTCTTCCGCGATCTGGCAGATCGCCGTTCGTAGGGCCTCCACCTGCGCTTTTGTGCGGCGGGCCCGTTTTATGGAGCTAGCGCTGTAATCCGCCATGGCTCCAGTGAACGCCCTGGGCCGGGTCCCAGTCACTACTGTGGGCCGCCCCTCGGCGCCGCGCGTGGTTCGTTCTCCCGGCAGGGGGGGCCGGGTGCTGGCTCAGCACCAGAGTTCGGCGTCGTCCTGGCCGGCGTTGTCGAGTTCGCCGTGCTCCTGGTCGTGCTCATCGGGCCAGGTGCCGAACAGCCCGGGTAGGCCGGGCTGTTCGGCGCCGAGTTGGAGGGCGCCGCCCTTGAGCCGGTGCGGGCCGGGGATCACGCGACCTCCTCGATGTCGGTCGGCATGGTGGCCGGTTCTGCGGCGGTCAGCGGGTGGCCTTCGAGGCCCGGTGCGCCTCGCTCAGGGTGCGCAGGTGTTGGCGCTGCTCTCGCAGGATGCCGCCGTGGTCGACCGCGGTGTCGCGCAGGTAGATGCCGTCCTTGAAGTGCTGGAAGCCGATCGTCTCCCACAGGGCCGCGATCTTCCGGGTCACCGTGGCGTGGTACTCGTCGGTCACGAGGCTCTCGTCCTCGGGCCACTCGGTGGCGCCGGGTTCGACCGCGACCGCGCAGCAGCCGCCTTCCAGCCTGCGGATCGCTTCGGCGGCGAAGATCGGCCCGAGCCCGAAGCCTCGCCAGGCGGGGGCGAGGTACACCCGGTCGAGCACCAGCAGGTCGCCGACGGGCATGTCGATGGCCTTCTGGAACTCCTCGTTGTAGTCGTTGCCGTCCATGACGGCCTCGGCGATGCTGAGCAGTTCGCCGGACTCGCTGTCTGCGGCCATCAGCCGGCTGTGCCCGGTGTCGTCCCGGAGACGGTAGAGCGTCAGCTCCCCCGCGTGGGGTCCGTCCTCGTCATCGTCTCCCGGCTCCGTGATGGAGACCGTCCATCGCTCCGCCGTGTCGCTGTAGGGGTCGGCGGTGCCGAATTGGGAGTGCTGGTAGGTCAGGGTCAGCATCCCCGGGTTGCTGGGCAGCTCACTGGGGGATCGGCGCGCAGTCATGACCGGTCAACGAGCAACGGCCGCCGGAGGTTCGTGATGCGTCCCCGGGTCTCCCGCGGGCTGAGCCAGGTGCGGTTGGTCGGGATCGCTCCAGTCCACGGTGCGGATGGAGTCCCGGGCCCAGGCACGCCACCCGTGGAGGCTGGAGTCGAAGTACCCGGTGAGGTCGACCGTCTGGATCCGGGTGGGTCGGCCGTCGGCGTCTTCCTCCAGGACCGAGGTGACCGGGTGGCCGGCGATGACGGCGTAGCCGCGATGTACGACGCGGCTCCTCCAGTCCGCAGGCACGTCCATCTGGAAGTAAGGGGCCGTGCCGTGCTCGGACTTCCAGGTGAAGATCACCTTCGGCTCGGCGAGGGCGGGGTGGGTGACGACGTCGGCCGGCGGGACGGGCGGGACGGCTCTCGGGTTGTGCCCCGGCAGGGTGGGGCCCCGGTGAAGGCGGGCGTTGATCACGTCCACGCCCGACTCGCGCATCCGTGCGTGGTCGGCCTCGAACAGCTCCAGGATTCTGGCGCTGACCGCTTCGCCGATCGCCCGGCGGGCTTGCTCTACCTTCATGACCACTCCCATGCCGGCTCCTCCTACTGCGGTCGATGCGGCTCCGGTCGCGGCGCCCACCCGGCCACTGTAGGGACCGCGTGATCGGGCTCGGTGGGGATTCCGCGGGTCTGGTCCCGAACGGGTGGTACCTGCCCGGTACCGGTCCCGAGCAGCCGGTACTGGTCCATACTGCGGTCCATGAGCGATGTGGAGAGCGAACTCGACGAGCTGCTGCGCGAGTTGGACTCGTCGCCGCGCTGGGCATCCTCCCCGCGCCGGTGGGTTGACGATCCGGCACTCCTGCAGGTCGTCCTGGATGCGGCCAGGCGGGCCCGCAAGGCCCGCGAGCAGCTCGACGCTCTCGTCGAGACCTGCACCGAGCCGTCGGACCTCGTAACGTGGCCGGCCATGACGATGGGCGAGTGGCGGCTGGAGGGCGAGGCTGCCGAGCAGCGCGATGCCGATCGTCGGCAGTCGGACGAGAGGATCGTTCGCCAGGGCGCAGCCCGGCGGCGCGCGGCGCTGGACCTGATCGTGCAGTTCGCCGATGACCAGCGCGCGCAGCTCGCCGCGCAGGAGGAGCGGGCGCTGGGTGAGGTCGCGGCGGGCCCGCCGAAGGAGCGGGGCGGCGGGTGGTGGCCCCGGCTGGGCTGACGCGGCCATCTCAGCGCGTGGGTGATCCCGCGGTGGTGAGCTGCTCCGCGGTGAGGTCGGCTCGTCTGCGCAGTACGCGCGGCCGGTGACGGTAGCGGCCGAACTCCGGCTTCGCCTGGTCGACCGAGATCTCCACCACGACGTCCGGATGCACCGGCAGGTAGGGCACCGGCGGGCTTCCGGGCAGACCGCCGACGGTGCCCGACAGTTCGGTCATCGCACCGGCCGGGCGCAGCAGGTTGGCGAGTTCGGCGCGCAGCGCGCCGCCGAGGGGGAGGCTGACGGCGACGGGGCGTAGGCGGCCGCGGGCGTCGGGTTGGGCGAGGACGGCGGCCTGCGCGGCGGGGGTTTTGCCGGGGACGATGCCGACGATGGCGGCGTCGACGGTGGTCCTGACGCGGTACTTCAGCCAGCCGGAGCCGTAGCCGGCGAGGTAGCGGGAGCCGGTCGGTTTCAGGACGCAGCCTTCGATGGCGCCGCCGAGGGTGCCGAACCAGTAGCGGGCTTCGGTGAGGTCGTCGGTGGCTGGCAGCGGCTGGATCGCTGCGGGGCCGTCCCGCAGGAGTTCCAGGAGGTGGGCTCGGCGCTCCAGGTATGGCAGCGGGCGTAGGTCGGTCTCATCGCCGCGGGCCAGGGCGTCGAACGCGGCGAGGTGGACGGTGAATCCGGCGCCGGGTCTCGGTCCCTTGCCGACGCGGGTCTGGAGCAGGGCGAAGGAGGCCGTGCCGTCGGGCTTCACGGCCAGCAGCTCGCCGTCCAGCACGCAGGGGGTGAGGTGGCGGGCGGCTTCGGCGACGTCGGCGAACGCGCGGGTCAGATCGGTGCCGTGTCGGCTGTACACCCGGGGATGGGGGCCGGCCTGCACGATGGCTCTCCAGCCGTCGGCCTTCGGCTCTGCAAGCATGTCCGCGGCGCTGGCGGGCAGGTGCTCGATCGGCTTGGCGAGCGCGACCTCGATCGGGAGACGGAAGGGCGGCACGGGTTACTCGGGGGAGTCGATCCGGCGCCCGGGCGCCAGCCCCATGAAGAACGCGAAGGCCTCCGGAGCGGCATCGATCATCGCCTGCTGATCCCGCTCGGTGCTCCGGTCCTGGTCGTAGCACTCCCAGGAACAGCGGCCGTAGGGCGTCCAGTCGCTCGGCCGCCCGCACCCCTCGCAGATCATCGAGGCCTTATCCATGGGGCACCTCCGGCTCGTGCTCTTCCACGGTAGAACGTCGGCTCCGGCTCTTGGCGTGCCCGTGACTGGGTCGGGAATGGCCGACATCGGCGGGATCTAGGAGGTGGTGGCGGCGACGCGGCTGGATTCCCGCGCCGCGCTGCGCATGCAGCTGGCGAAGAGAGCGAAATCGGTCCCCAGGGTTGAGTGGAGCGCGAGCAGGGTGTGCCAGGCGATCCTGATCTCCGGAATCTCTTCGGGGTCCTGGACGGATCGGCGCAGCGCGGAATCCACCAGGAAGGAGAAGCTGGTCGGAGAGTCCGGAGGTACCGGCGCGCACCACTGTCGGTCGGCTTCGATGGCTGCTGTCAGGAGCTCGTCAAAGTAGCCGTTCTGGAGCGTGCTGGCCAGTGTCTGGGCCAGCTGGCTGCCGACCTTGAGATGAAGAGGTCGGTCTCTCGGGGGGCCGTAGTGGTCTCGCAGCAGGTCGGCCAGGTCGTCGCGGAACCGCAGGGTGTTCAGTGTGTCCATGGGCTCAGCAATCCACGCCTGGCCGGTCAGGGTGTCCGCGACCCGCCGGGCGGGGCGGAAGTCGGACTATCGGGTGGCGGTCGTCCGGCGGCTCGCCCGGGCCGGGCAGGCGACCTCGGTCACTGCGACGCACCGCGGGTGACGACGAGGCTCTTGATCAGTGACACCGTTTGCGCGGGGGTCAGGCGGCCGTGCTCGGACCCGACCGACCAGCACAGCGTGATGAGCAGCTGGAGCATGGCGGTGTGCCGGACGTCGGCGGGTGCCTCTTGCCAGATCAGGTGCGCGGCCAGGGTCCCCATGCTGCGGTGCCGGGCCTGGAGTTCGAGAACCAGGGCGGTGACCGCGTCTGGCGTGCTTCGGGCGATCTGCCGCAGGCGGTCGACGCCGGCTTCCTCGGGAAGGCCGTAGACGGGGCGGGAGGACAGCGGTCCCAGGCACACCAGGGCGGCTTCCCACAGCGCGTGGTCGCCGCGGCGCTCCAGCTCGGCCAGCAGCAGCTGCCCGTGCTCTGGTTCACCGGTGCGGACGGTGGCGTCGGCGGCCTCGTAGACAAGGTCCTCCACGGGCAGCTGGGTCGCGGCGTCCGGTGCCAGGGAGATGGCCGGGTGGTGGAGGGGCTGCAGGTGCTGATCGCTCACGCTGCGACCGTACTGCGCGGCCGGTGGTGGGGCGAGGCGGGTGGCCGCGGCATCAACGGTGGCGATGGTCGTTCGGGGCGAGTCTGGGGCTGAAGCGTGGGCGCGAGCGCCGGTGAGGCGGATGAGGCGGCACACGTGGTGGCGGTGCAGTGCGAAGGGAGCGAGCAGTTCCAGCATCTGTTCGTCGCTGGACCGGGTCCGGCCGGCCAGGTAGTACCCGACGGAGACGGCCTCGGCGTCGCCGTCGGATCTCTGGAGGGTCTCGGCTCGGCATGCCCGGGTCGATCTGCAGGGCGAGGGCCATGGGCGCTGGCACTCGCGCGAGCGCCCGAGTTTCGCCCCGGTCCGAAACAGCCGGGGCCGCCAGCCTGGCCTTCACCAGCGCCTTTTTCGGGCCGATCCGAAACAGCCGGGACGGCCGGGGGCGCCGCCGGAGCAGGATCTTGGGACCGATCCGAAACAGCAAGTCCGCCCGGCCCCTCGACCAGGACATCCGGGCGCATCAGCGTCTCGTTCGGCACGGCGCAGCTCGAACTCCGGCCCGGTCAGGCGGGCCAGCGGCCTACGCCGACCGTAGCCACACCACCTGATCACGCACCCTGCGCGAGCCCACCCAGCACACCCCGGTGCTGCAAGAGAACCTGTACGCGCTGTTCACCGCGCTCGGCCTCCAGCAAGCCCGGATCCGCGCCCGTCACCGCCCGGATCGGCGGTCTCGGCTGCCCGGCCGCCGTCGGCTGGACCCAACTCGACACCCAGACCGAGGACCGCCGCGTCCTGGAGCCCGTCATCGACAGGGCCAACGGCCGGTACGGCCTCGGCGCCCTCCGGCCCGCCTCGCTCACCAACCCGCAGCCGCGCCAGCACTCCTGACCAGCCGCCCAGCCGCTATCCTGCCCCGCCGGAGAAGGCCAAGCGGACGTACCGCAGCACCCCGGCAAGGGACGGGACTTCTCACCTCACCTGAACGATGTTGGGACGTCCTGACTGGCACCGACGGCGATCCGCATCATCCGCCAACGTCGACAAGCAGACTGTCCGCGTGGCGCGCGCTGTACGTCGCGGGAGTTGTGACGTCAAACATTGAATGCCCGAGGGCCTTCTCGGCGACAGGAATACTCAGAGTAAGAACACCCATGCTGTAGGTGCAGGTGAGACGGTTCACGTCGAAGCCATCGTCCACGAACAGCTGGCGGCGATATCTCCCGGCCTGGCGATCCGAAACGAGGAGTACTGAGCCTTCCGGCACTGCGCAGGCTCGCTCCGCTTCCACGATCAGTGAGTTGCGGTCGAAGCGGACCTCGATCGGGCCCCTTACAGCCGGGAGATCAAATTCCATGATGAGCTCACCGTCGCGCCGGTACGCCGTCATGGGCGGCGTGATGAGCGTGAGGGCAGTGATCGCGAGGGGTGCAGGTGCGGCTTCGCCCTGAAGCTCCGTCGGATGGGCCCCTTCGAACCGTGCACTGACGGCCTCTGCCAACTCAAGCTCGCCGCTGGCCCCGATCTCCTCGACCACGGCGCCAAGGCGATCCGCCAGGGCAACGAAACCCGCCTGCGCCGTTGGGTCTTCAAGCACCGCATGTTCGGCCTTCGCGAGTTCGAGCAGGTAGTCGGCTGCAGCGACATGTGCCCAAGCCCGCGTACCGGGCAGGGGCTGCTTAAGACCACTGCGCCGTGCGGCGTGGGCCATCGAGACGCTGGCGAGGTGGATCAGCTCCGGCCAGTCATCTGTCGAGGATCGGGGAATCCGGAAGAGCAGTACGTCCAGTGCCACGAGAAGGGGACGAGGCACGCCTTCTCCAGTCACACCGCCTGGAGAGGTTGAGCCGGACTCCCCCGCGCTGGCCGCCTCTTCAAGTGCCCGCAACTCCTGGAGCGCCTTGTCGCGTTCGCCGGGAAGGAGGGCGTAGACCTTGGACACGCCACCGCGGCCCCGGACCTCGTCTCGCCCGATCTCCTTCACTCGATGCTGCTCACGCTTCAGGATCGTTCGGACTGTCGTCTCTTTGACGCCCGAGTACTGTGCCAGCTCGGCGACAGTGAAGCGATCTGCCATGGCAACCATGGCGGCGAGTGTGCGGTAGCGGTGAAGCCGCATGGCCACCCTCCGGTCGGCGATGGGGATGAAGCGCCACAGCGGCCGGGCGATCAACTGCAGTCGGCGGGACTGCACGCCGCGTGGGACCAGGATAGGCGACCCACTAGTCAAATGACAAACGAATCAGCTCGACTACTGAGTGCTAGAAGAATCAACCAGAGCGTGAACATCCTGGTCCGCTGTGAACCGCCGAAGCGCGGTCAAGATGTTTGCCTGGACCGATTCCGGCGCGTCAGGGCTCAGCCCCCAGGCAAGTTCCGCAACCAGGAGGTCCCGGCTCACTGGAGGAACATCAGACACGTTCAGGGCACATGCCAGGCGAAGGAACGCGGCCAGCGGGTCGGAGATTCTCAGCCGACTGAACGCGTGGATGAGTAGGTCGGCCACCTCGACACCTTCCGCACGCGCAGCCGCGGCAAATTCATATTCAGGGCTGACGCCCTTCTCGTCATGCCGCGCTTGGTAGAGTTTCCGGCCTATATGCGTAAAGAAACTACTCTTGTGCTCATAGCAGAGCAATGGCATCTGGTCGTATGGCGGCATCCCGGCAAGCGCATCCTCGAACACCTGGAGCGCCACCCTGTCCATCAGCCCTTCTGCGAACGAACTATTTGGATCCGGCATCTTTCGATTAGGTCCGAGAGGGCCTTGCAGTACATGGCTCACGCACTCATGGAACAGAACAATCGGTAGGGCGGCGAGCGTATCGGCATCGAATTTTGCGGGCGTGACTGTCACACAGAGAGTCTGCAGGTGTGCGCGCTTGCGCTCATCTGCGACCTGACAGCATGCGCCATCACACCTATCTTCTACCCATATCATGCCCAAAAACGGGTTTGGAAAGCTCGAAGTCTTCGGCACAGGCCACCAGTCGGCATAGATTCTCAACCTCAAATCTGAGGCGTCCGGCACGGCAATTCCATTGCGGCGATAACTGGCCACTGCAACTTTAAGAACGGAATCACACAGATTTCGCAAGGGGTCATACCCGGGAGCCGTCAGGCAATCCAAATAAGGTTCGAGCCCCGCCAGAACGCCGTAGGCCAGAGGCATGGAGATGAATGCATCCTTCAGGCGTTTCACGACGTTTTCGGCATATATCTCCGGTGAAAGTTCCTCCATGGAGGGGTCTGCAGCTATTTGCTCCAGGCGTGTCTGAATCATTTGGACAACGTCTGCCAGCTCAGCTTCAGGCGTCATCCGGCCCGCCATTAAGGCCGCGCGCTGTTGCTGGCGTCGCCTCCGGGCGGGTTGATGATTGTCCACATAGGCATGCCAGGCCCAGCGCAGCACCACTCTATTGTGCTGCGCTGGAGGCAACAAGGTCTCCATGGCTACTAGCCGTCCGCTTTTTTCTCCTCGCCGACCACAGTGCGTCCCCACCGGCGGCGCAGCCGCGGGAGGAACACGTATGTCCATACATCCTTCACCGGCTTGGCTGCAAATGCAATGATCAGTGATGCCGTCACCGGGTCAAGATTTGCCCGATCCTGACGCACACTGATGGAATCAGGTGAGAGCTGGGATGGGTCGACTCCATATCGTTCAACTTCCTGCCGCAGCTCCGAATCTTCTCCAGCTTCCGCAATTAGCTTTGCGATTAGATCCTGCAACTCCGAAGAAGAATAAGCCCCGGGGCCATAAACTAATTTGTCATTCATTCTCGGCCTCCACGTTTGTGTGCCTCTCTATTCACGTTAAGACCCGATGGGTGGCCCTGCCATTCGACTCTGCTCTCACATCCCGAGGGTCGAAGCCCATGGCGCTGACGAGCAGTGCTCCGACACTGGCGAGCCGGATCCTGGCCTGATCCACCTTCTGCTCGGGCGAGTGCGGCGGCCGCGCCAGGCGGTGGATCGGCTGGTGAAGCGGTCTTCACCCCGCTGGCGCGGCCTGTCGTGCTGCGCCCCTGGTACGCGGTCCTCCCCGCTGAGATCGGGCTGGCCGTGGACCCCGAGCACGGCCAGCCCCTGGCCCGAACGGGTCAACGCACCGTCCGGCCGCAAGGATGCGAATCCGCTGGCCGTTCGCGTGCGGGAGGCTTGAGGCATGCCCCGCACGTCGAGTTCCCGTGGAGGATGCGTTCCCGGGCGGGACCCATTCTTCGATCAAGCTGGACGGGATCAGAGCCGTTGCCCACGTGGTCGAGGACCGCGTCGTCCGGCTGGTCTCCAGGCGCGGCAACGACCTCGGTGCACCCGATTTCCTCGGTTGCTTCCGGCCTCGCCGAGATCCCGGTCGGTCTGATACTCGACGGAGAGGTCGTGGCCTATGCGCCGAGCCCCAGCGGCGGCCCTGGCCGGCTCGACTTCAGCGCATTGCTTCGGCCCCAGGCGGCGCGGGCGCAGGCCGGCACCCACTGTATGTGGCGGCCGGTGAGCACGGTGGCGTCGGCGACCTCATAGACCAGGTCCTCGACTGGCAGCTGCGTCACGGCGTCCGGCGCCGGGATGATGGCCAGTGGTGGTGGGGCTGCAGGTGCTAATCGCTCACGCTCCGACCGTACTGCGCGGCTGGCGGTGGGGCGGGGGTGGTGGCCGCCGTGTCAGTGGTGGCGATGATCGTTCGGGGCGAGTCTGGGGCCGAAGCGCGGAGCACGAGCGCCGGTGAGGCGGATGAGGCGGCACACACGGTGGCGGTGCGGGGCGAAGGGGGCGAGCAGTTCCAGCATCTGTTCGTCGCTGGACCGGGCCCGGCCGGTGAGGGCGTATCCGACGTGGTTGGCGAGGTGGAAGTCGCCGACGGAGACGGCGTCGGCGTCGCCGTTGGATCTCTGGAGGGTCTCGGCTGCGGTCCAGATCCCGATCCCGGGTACGAAGGTCAGCCGGGCGAAGGCCGCCTGGCTGTTCATGGCGGCGGCGGCTTCGAGGTGGGGAGCGAGCCGGACGGCGCGCAGCACCGTGCTGGAGCGCTTGGGGTCGACGCCGGCCTTGTGCCACTCCCAGCTGGGGATCGCCGCCCACTGGGCTGCGGAGGGGATCACCCGCAGTGCGGGGTGCGGTCCGGGTGCTGGGGTGCCGAAGTGGCGCAGGAGGTAGCGCCAGCCGCGGAAGGCCTCGGTGACGGTGACTTTCTGCTCCAGGATCGTGGGGATGAGGGAGTCCATGACGAGGCCGGTCGATCCGAGGCGCAGGCCGGGGTTGCGGCGCTGGACCTCGCGTAGCGGGCCGGGCGGCAGGACGAGCTGGTCGGGGTTGTCGTCGGCGCCGAGCAGGGTGGGCAGCCGGTCCAGGAGCCAGTCGGCGGCCGGTCCCCATGCGGTCGCGGTGATCTCACCGGTCGCGGGGTGGGCGGTGATCCGGATGGTGCCGGTGCCAGCCGGGGTGCGGAACGCTCGCCAGAGTCCGCCTGCGTCCCATGAGGCCGTCGGGTCGCCTGCGCCTCGGGAGATGGGGCCGAGGACGTGGCCGAGGTCGACGGTGAAGGCGGGCCGCCAGGTGCGCCGCGCGCCGTCCATGTCTCTTCACCACCGGGTCTGTCTGCTGTCCGCGCCTGCGCGCGGGTGATGCCGAACACTACGCGACCGCGGACGGTGATCGGAAACCTGTGCTGGGGCGACTGTCGCAGCGTGTTCGATTCGCCCGCGCAGGTGAGAGGCAACCTACGTTCGAATCCATATTCGCTCAAGCGTTCGAAAAGCTCTATCGTGAGCACTAGGAGGTGGGGGCCGACAGCAGCGACACAAGGGGGCAGAGCAAGGGAGGCGGCACAGCGTGTTCGCGCATCTGCACGTCGCCTCCGGCTTCAGCGAGCGCTACGGTGCCAGCCAGCCGGTCGACCTGGTGCGCCGGGCTGCCGAGCGCGGCATCGCCACCCTCGCGCTGACCGACCGGGACACCGTCACCGGCACCTCCCGGTTCCTGCGTGCCTGCCGCCAGGCCGGGGTCCGCCCGATCCTGGGCGTGGACCTGGCGGTCGAACCCGTCTCCCCCGAGCCCTCTGGGCCAGCCCGTCGGACCCCGGCGCGCGGCGGCGCCCATGTCGTCGAGCACCCGCTGCGGATCACCCTGCTCGCCAGGAGCGAGGCTGGCTGGGCGCGGCTGTGCCGCCTGGTGTCGGCCGCGCACACCGCCGAAGGCCGGCCGGTGCTGACCTGGGCGCAGCTGCGTGAGCACGGCGGCGAGGGCCTGCTGGTGCTGCTCGGTCCGGTGAGCGAGCCGGTGCGGGCGCTGGCTCGGGGCCGGGCGGATGTGGCCGAGCAGCTCCTTCGGCCGTGGCTGGAGGTGTTTGGGCCTGCGGTGCGGCTGGAGGCGGTGGGGCACTGCTTGCCGGGTGAGGGGCCCGGGTCGCTGCGGCTGGCCGCCCGCACGCTCGCCTTCGGTGATCAGGTCCGCGTGCCGGTGGTGCTGACCGGTGCGGTGCGCTACGCGGACGCCGAGCAGCACCGGGTGGCGGACGTACTGGACGCGGCCCGCCTGCTTCGCCCGATCGATCGGCGCGTGCTGGACTGCGGGGAGCGCTGGCTCAAGGACGTCGCCCTGATGCGGCAGGCAGCGACGCGGATCGCGGCCGCGGCCGGGCATGGCGAAGGCCGCGCGGTGCGGCTGGTGGCCGAAACGGTGGCGGCCGCCGAGGCCTGCACGCTGCAGCCGCACCGCGACCTCGGTCTGGGCCAGCCGCACCTGCCCGAGCCGCACCTGGTCGGCGCCGGGAGCGGGCCGGGGGATGCCGCCCGGGTGCTGCGCGAGCGGTGCGAGGCCGGTCTGGTGCGCCGCGGCCTGGACCGTGATCCGCGGGCCCGGGCCCGCCTGGACCAGGAACTCGCCGTCATCGGCCGGCTCGACTACGACACCTACTTCCTGGTCGTCGACCAGGTGGTGCGCGACATCCGGGAGATGGGGGTACGGGTCGCCGCCCGCGGCTCCGGTGCCGGCTCGATGGTCAACCACGTGCTGGGGATCGCGACCGCCAACCCGCTGGAGCACAACCTGCTGTTCGAGCGCTTCTTGACGGTGCGCCGCACCGACATGCCCGACATCGACCTCGACGTGGAGGCGCACCGTCGTCTGGACATCTACCGGCGGGTGATCGAGCGGTTCGGGCCGTCCCGGGTCGCTATCACCGGCATGCCCGAGACCTACCGGGCCCGCCAGGCCCTGCGCGCGGCAGGTCTCGCGCTCGGCATCGCCCCGGGCGAGGTGGACGAGATCGCCAAGTCGTTCCCGCACATCGCCGCGGCCGGGATCCGCCAGGGGCTGCGCGAACTGCCGGAGCTGCGGCCACTTGCCGCCCGTGCCCGCCGGTACAGGGTGCTGTGGGAGCTGGCGGAGGCCCTGGACGGGCTGGTGTCCGGGATCGCGCAGCATCCGTGCGGAGTGATCATCACGGACGGCAGCCTGCTGGACCGCCTGCCGGTCCAGCCGACCCCGACCGGGGACTTTCCGATGGTGCAGGCAGACAAGTACGACGTCGAACTCGGACGCGACGGGAAGGTCGGCGACGGCTTCGGGCTGATCAAGCTCGACATCCTCGGAGTGCGGATGCAAAGCGCGATGGCGCACGCCGTGCACGAGATCGCCCGCACCACCGGCACCGTCATCGACCTGGACGATCCGAAGCAGGTGCCGCCGGACGACCTGTTCGCGTTCCTGATGATCCAGGCCGCGGACACGATCGGCATGTACCAGCTCGAATCACCCGGGCAGCAGGACCTCGTCTCCCGGCTGCAGCCGCGCGACATCAAGGACGTCATCGCCGACATCTCGCTGTTCCGGCCCGGGCCGGTGGCCGGCGGGATGCCCGCCCAGTACATCGCCGCCCGCCACGGCCACGCCCCCGCCTACCCGCACCCCGACCTGGAGCCGGTGCTCGCCGACACCTACGGCGTGACGATCTGGCACGAGCAGATCATCGGCATCCTGGCGGTCATGACCGGCTGCGACCTCGCGCTCGCCGAAGAGGCCCGGCGCGCGCTCGGCAACCCCGCCCGGCTGGAGAAGATCGAGGCCTGGTTCCACCGCGAAGCCGCCCAGCGCGGCTACGATGAGCACACCCGCGAAGCCGTCTGGGAAATCATCAACTCCTTCGGTGCATACGGGTTTTGCCGGGCACACGCGACGGCGTTCGCCGTGCCGGCCCTGCAATCCGCCTGGCTCAAGGCTCACCACCCGGCCGCGCAGTACGCGGGCCTTCTTGAGCATGACCCGGGGATGTGGCCACCCCGGGTGATCGTGGCCGACGCCCGCCGCCACCAGGTCCCGGTCCTGCCGGTCGACGTCAACCGGAGCGACGCGCACTACCGCGTCGAGAAGCACCAAGGCGTGTGGGGCGTGCGGATGGCGCTGTCCGCGGTCCACGGCATCAGCGAGGACGAGACCGCGCGGATCGTCGCCGGCCAGCCCTACAGCTCCCTCTCGGACCTGTGGGAGCGAGCCCGCCCGTCCCGGCCGGTGGCCGAGCGGCTCATCACCGTCGGCGCCCTCGACCCGCTGGCAGGCCCGCTGAACCGCCGCGACCTGCTCCTGCAGGCCGGCGAACTCCACCACGCCCAGCGCAGCCGCCGCGTCCTGACCGGGCAACTCCCCCTCGACACCGCCGGCGGCGCAGCCGGGGCCGGCGGCGCAGCCGGGGCCGGCGGCGCCGCACCGAGCGGCCTGCCGGAGATGACCGAGATCGAGAAGGTTTCCGCCGAGCTGCAGGTCCTTGGCGTGGACGTCACCAGCCACCTGATGGAGCACCACCTGCAGCTGCTGCGCGAGCTGGGCACCGTGGATGCGAACCGGCTGGGCGACCTCGCCCCCGGCACCACCGTCCTGGTTGCCGGCGTGCGCGCCTCCACCCAGACCCCGCCGATCGCTTCCGGCACCAGGGTCATCTTCGTCACCCTCGACGGCGTCGAGGGGCTCATCGACCTGGCCTTCTTCGAGGACTCCCACCCCGCCTGCGCCCGGACGATCTTCCACTCGGGCCTGCTTCTCGCTCGCGGCGCCATCACCCGGCGCGGCCCGCGCACCTCCATCACCGGCACCGCCTGCTGGGACCTCGGTGAACTGGCCGACCTGCGCCGCGACAAGGGCCTGGAGGCGGTCGCCGCCCGCCTCGCCCAGCAGCTGCCGCACCCCGTCGGCGCCTTGGTGCGGCCCGAGGTGATGCCCACCGGCGCGCGCCGCCACCCCTGGGCCGACCTCCAGACCCCGGGCGAGCGCTCCCCCTCCCCGCGCCGCCTCGTCCACGCGAGCCCCGGGAGCGCCGGATGATCACCGCCGTCACCACGAGGGTGCTGTACCTGCGCTTCCACCCGCCAACCGGCCGGGCACCGGAAGGGGCCGAGTACGAGCGGCTCCTGGACCTGGTCACCGACTTCACCCCCGTCGTGCAGGCCCTGCCGCCGGACGCCGCCCTGGCCGACGTCGCCGGCGCGCTGCGGTACTGGCGCACCGACCCGGCCGGCCTCGCCGCGCTGATCCGGGTGCGGGCCCTGGCCCTGCACGGCACCGACGTCACGATCGGCGCCGCGGCCAACCCGCAGCTCGCCCGCCTCGCCGCGCTCTCCCAGCCGCCCGGTGGCCTGCGCGTCCTGACCCCCGACCAGGTACCGGCCTTCCTGGCTCCGCTGCCGCCCACCACGCTGCCCGGCATCGGAGCAGCGACCGCCCGCACCCTCGCACAGCTCGGCCTGACCACCGTCCGCGCCATCGCCGCCACCCCGCTGGCGACCCTGCAGCGCGCCCTCGGTGCCGGCCCGGGCCTGCGCCTGCACCAGCACGCCCACGGCATCGACCGCACCACCGTCGTCCCCGGCCGTTCCGAACCGGTGCTCGCCGTCGAGCACGCCTTCGACCGCGACGAACTCGACCCGGCCGCCCAGCGCCGGGCGCTGCTCAGCCTCGCCCAAGACCTCGGCCACGCCCTGCGCGGGCGCCGACAGACCGCCGGGGCCCTCACACTCACCGTCCGCTACGCCGACCACGCCACCACGACGCGCACCCGCCGCCTGGCCGAGCCGTCGGCCCACAGCCCGGTCCTGACGCAGGCGGCATACCGCCTGCACGCCGCCCTCGGCCTCCAGCGCGCCCGGGTGCGCAGCTTCACCCTGCGGGCCGACCACCTCGACGCGGCCGAGCGTGCCAGCCAGCAGCTCACCCTGGACGGCACCACCGAGCAGGCCCGGCACCGCGAGAACGCCGCCGACAAGGCCCACGCCCGCTACGGCCGCCACGCCATCGCCCCCGCCGCCCTCCTGCCGCCCGTATCCGAACGCAGGCCACCCGTTCCGGTCCCAGGCCGGCACCGCTAGCGTATGCGTGTGTTGTTCACGCAGCTCCCCCCGCTTCACCGGCCTCAGGACACCGAGCCAGGAGCGTTTCTGGTCAAGGACGACTGGGACGACTACGGGTTCAAGACGTCGTTCCGTCTCTGGTGCTCTGACGGCAGCCGGCAGATCGAGGTCGGCTTCCTCAAGATCGCGACGCTCGGCATGGAGTCCGGCCGGGTCGAACTGCCCGAGACGTTCGAGACGCTGGATCCGTCCTACTTCTCGCTGGCGGGCGACGAAGGCTTTTACGCAACGCTTCGTGACAGCTTCGACAGCCAGACCCGGAACCTGATCCTCACGACGCTGCGTGACGCTGCCTACGACCTCACCATCTTCGAGCAGGCCGCAGGCGAGTTGGTGATGAGGAAATCGCTCCTCCGGGGCACCGAGGCCCAGACCGTACGCGGGCAGTTCCACCGCATCGCCGAGGGCGGGGAAACACGGACGGCCTTCGACGTCATCTACCGCCAGGAACCCTCCGAAGGGGACGGGCCTTCGCTGAAGATCGTCTTGGCGGTCAATCCCCATACCAAGCCGCCCAGCAACATCCACGCCTTGATCGGCAGCAACGGCGTGGGCAAGACACGGCTGCTGCACACACTCGCGAAGACCGTCCTGTCGAAGCACGGAACACGTGATGGGAGCGAGCTCCATAACCGCGGGGAAGCCCGCCTGCACCCGTTCACCAACCTCGTCTCGGTCTCCTTCAGCGCCTTCGACTCCCAGGGACCGCTTCAGGCGAGCAGAGACGTGGGCTACACATACGTCGGCCTGAAAAAGCCCGACGCGACGGTCAAGGACCATTCCGTACTCGGCGGGGAGTTCGCCGAGAGCGTGGCCGCCTGCATGTCGCAGGGGCCGGCGGCAGCGAAGCGCTGGCAAAACGTGCTGGAACGACTCGAAGAGACCGACCCGCTCTTCCACGAACAGGACATCTCACGCCTGGCAGCCCCGGACGGCGAGCGGCCTGACCCCAGGGCCGTCTTCGCCCGGCTCAGCTCGGGCCACAAGATCGTGCTCCTCACCCTGGCCCGGCTGGTCCAGCACATGACCGAACGCACCCTCGTGCTGATCGACGAGCCGGAGGCCCATCTGCACCCTCCCCTGCTGTCGACCTTCATCCGCGTCCTCTCTGCGCTCCTGGTCAACCGCAACGGCCTCGCCCTCGTCGCCACCCACTCCCCGGTCGTCCTCCAGGAGACACCCAGGGAAGCGGTGTGGGCGCTGCGGCGGGCGGGAAACGACGTGCGCGTCGAACACCCCGAGATCCAGACGTTCGGCGAGAACGTGGGCGTGATCACCCGGGAGATCTTCGCCCTGGAGGTCACCAGGACAGGGTTCCACGCGATGATCGAGACGCTCGCCCGGCAGGGGCGATCCTTCGACCAGATCGTCGAGGACTTCAACGGCAAGCTGGGCGCCGAGGGCAGGGCCCTGGCCCGCGCGGCAGCCCGCCGTCACCAGAACGGCGGCTGATGCAGCACCTCACCCCTACCCTGCCCGGCGCCCGCGAAGTGTTCCGGCTGTGCGTCAGCTCCAAGATCAGCACAGCCAAACTGGCCGCCCTGTCGCAGCACGAAGAACCAGTCGTACAGGCCGCCGACCGCTACGAGCAGGCATGCCGAGCAGCGGCCCTGCACAAGCTCGACCCCAAGTCCTTCCGGCCGGACAGCGACGACGCGGTCGACGACATGATCGACATGTACAACCGGCGGATGAGAGGGCTAGAGCATCCGGGCCGGCCCATCTACGAACGCATCAAGAACCTCCAGCCCAAGTGCCCGCTCTGCGGCATCGGCAGGGTGCGTCAGGTGGACCATCACCTGCCCAAGAGCCGCTACCCCTATCTCGCGGTCGCGCCGGTCAACCTGGTGCCCGTCTGCGGGGACTGCAACTTCGTGAAGCTGGACCAGATACCGGCCAGCAAGGAGGAGCAGACTCTGCACCCGTACTTCGACAACGTCGAAGACGAACGCTGGCTGCGCGCGGAGTTCCTGATCCACAAGCCCGACAACGGCGACGCCGGGACAGTGGACTGGCAGGTCCGGTTCTTCGTAGATCCGCCGGACGTCTGGGATCCTCAACTCGGGGCACGGATCATACACCACTTCAATGTGTTCCATCTCGCCGAGGTGTACGAGGCTCAGGTCGCCGACGAGCTGGACACATTGGGATTCATGCTGGAGACGGTCTTCGACGGCGGGGGATGCGAGGATGTCCGCGCCCATCTCCTCGATGTCGCCCACCAGCGGACCCGCCCTCGCCAGAACAACTGGATGACCGCGCTCTACGAAGCCCTGGCAGCCAGCGACTGGTACTGCTCAGGCGGATTCACCCTCGTCGCCGCGGGCTGACCCCGCACCCCCTGGCCAGGGCGCCGCCGGGAGGGTGAATGCTGGTGAGGGTGACCTTCAGCCGCAAAGGAGATCCGGCATATTGCCCGCCGGACTCGACCAGGCGCCCGCTGGGCCACGGCGCGCTGCGGGACGTGCGCCGGCCGCCAGCCCCAGGGTGAGGCGAGCGTCCGGTGAGCAGGGCCCACGCCCGCGACGGCCGCCACGCCATCGCTCGCACCCGCCGCCCTACTCCCGCCGTCGAGCAGGCGCACGCCCGGTCCCGCCTCCCGCCGTCGACCTCAGCCGGCCTCATGGTACGAAGCAGGCGTGTGAAGCCACTGCCGCACCTGTCGCAGCCCCGAGCGCAGCTGCTCCTCGTCGGCTTCGGCGCGAGTGCGCACCCCCATGGCGTTGTTGATGCGCATCTGCACGATGGGGATCGGGTCGTGGACGACCGCACTCAGCGTGCCCACCCTCGCGGCCGTCTCCTGGCGGACTTCCGCGCCGGAGAGCATGTCGATCTCCTCCTCCGACAGCGTCGGATTGGGAATCTGCAGCGAGCCTGGGTGTGCCAGCCAGTGCTCTGCTTGTGTCAGGCCCACGGCCAGATCGGCCAGCGTCGCATGTCCGCGCCGTCGGACTCCCATGGCTTTGTTGATCACCGGATGAATGATCTTGAGTTGTTCCTTGTGTAGACGGCTCAGCTCAATCGCCCGCAGGTTCAGCTGGTCACGAGCATGCGCGTCGGACAGCAGTGGCACCGGCTCGCACGAGCGGCAGTACTCGCCCGGCGCGGCGGCCGGCTCAGCACCGCAGCCGGTGCACACGAAGCCCGGGCAGGAGTCGCAGAGCTGGTGCGCTTCCTCCGCGTCGACATAGGCCTCCTCGGGTAGTTCCCCCCGCAGCACTTCTGCGACGGACCGGCACTGAGCGACGCAGCGCAGTGTGGCCTCGGCTGCCCCCTGCTGAGGGATCAGCGCCCGCCGGCGCCACGGGTGCCCGGCTGGCTTGGCACCCGTGACGGCCGGGACTTCCTCCACTGCTTCGTTCCAGCCGTCCTGGTAGGCCTTCAGCAGCCGCGCATCGTGGCCGTTCCTGGTCTTGTTGTGCTCGCGGTCATTGAGGCACTCGCAGGGCAGTCGCTCGGCCTGCCCGAAGTACTCCGCTCCGAACAGCCCGCAGACCGGGCACAGGGTCCACCAGTACATGGCATCGTCGTAGACCCACATCCCACCTTCGGGACTGTTCTGCCACAGATCCAGCGCATCGTTCCCGTGGAGCCTGGGGAGCGGGCCGATTGCGAGCAGCGCCGTGCCGTGCCACACCTCGTCGACCTGCACCGGGCTGTCCCAGTCCGGCTCGTCGAACCAGTCGTCCGAGAAGTACTCCCAGCCGCGCGCTGCTGCCGCGAAGCGGCGCCACCAGCCCAGATCTTCACGCTCGGTAGCCGTGACAGCGTCGAACCAGATCCGCTCGCGGGGCAGCCAGAACGCTGGCACACAGTTTCGGCCGTCGTCCGCTGTGAACGTATGCGGCTCGTAGACCCATGGCACCTGCAACCGGTCGAACACGGCCGACCACCGAGCATGCAGATCGCTCCGGAAAGATGTGGTGATCACCTCGTATGCCAACGCCGTCCTCCGCCATGCGATCGCCGTCACCCGGACAACGAGGCCGTTCCTCCGAGGCAACAGGGTTCGCTCAAATGGCAGGCAGCGTGTCGCCCGGTCGGCCAGGTCGATCCGCAGGAGCCCGCCTGCCAGCGCGTGAGTCCCACCACTCGAAGATCATCGTGTCGGCAGTCGTGCCGCATGGATTCACACCCGGGCGGCTCAGTCGACGCCGGCTCGTTTCCTCCGGCGAAAACGGGCGCGGGCGGGCAGCGCCGCCTGATCCGGCGCTGCCCGTGGCGCACGGCTCAGTCCACGGAGAAGTCGGCCCGCACGAGGCCGGTGAAGGTGACCTCCAGGCTGCGGGCCCGGCGTCCGCCGTCGGTGAAGTAGGAGTCGCGCAGGCCTTCGGCGATGATCTTTTCCTGCTCCTGTTGGCTGGCTCCGCGGTCTCGGGCTTCAAAGAGCCTGCGTGCGACGTCGCCGGACAGCTTCTGGGTGGGGAGGATGCGTTCGCGGGGGTCGTCGGTGCTGGGGCCGGTGGTCTTGAAGCCGAAGGTCGCCATCACGTCGACGTAGAAGCCGTTGGCTTCGGCCGCCTTGCGGATCCGGTTGCGGACGCGGGGCTGCCAGCGTTCCCGGACGGCGTCCTCGACCTTCTTCGCGTTCTTCTTGCCGATGCCGCCGCCCTTGAGCCAGCGCTCCACTGAGCGTTGGGAGACTCCGAGCTGGGCGGCGACGTTCTTGGTGCCCTTGAGCTGGCGGACCAGGAAGGCAGCGCGGCCGGCCAGGGTCTTGGGGATGGGCTGGGTCTGCAGGGCGCGTTCCAGCCCGCGGTCGAGTGCTTCGCTCATTCAGGTCACTCCCCCTCGGCGTAAGCGTCGCCGCCCTTGATGTGGCGGCCCGGATTGACGTCGTCGGTGATCATTTCCAGCGCCCACGTCATCGTCTGAGTGCCCTCGTGCTTGACGTGCCCGGGGGAGATTCCCAGGCGCCACGCGGTGGCGAGGGTACCGTCAGGCTGGAGCAGGACGTCCAGGGGCGAGGGGCCCTTGGAGGGGTAGACGATGCAGTCGGCGAGGGCGGCGATCGGGTACTCGCCGGTGGCTTCGGCGTGGCGGCGGATCTTGCGGTGCTTGTTGACGGTGTCGGTGTCGATGACCAGTGCCCGATTGAGTGGGTCCCAGGTGGGGCGGTCCAGGGCCGGCCAACGCTGGCCGGGCCGGTAGGTGGCGCCGCGGGGGCGCTCGCGGAGCTTGCCGATCCCGCCCTTGGCGGTGGACTTGATGGCGTGCAGGATCGCCAGCTCGACCGGGTTGCCGTTCTTCAGGTTGGCCATCGCCGCCAGGAACGCCTCGACGTCGCGGTCCGCGAGGTCCAGGGGGACGCCGAGGTTGGCCATGGTGGTGAGGTAGGCCTCGCGCAGGTGCTTGTGCCAGGGATCGAGCCACGGGCCGGACTCGTGGCGCAGCCAGCCCTCCGTGGGCTGGACACGGATGCCGAGCTCCAGGGCGTAGGCGACCTTGACGGTGCTGTACCAGGCGGGTCCGGTGGGCGGCAGGCCGTCGGGGGTGAACGGGTTGGGCAGCCGGGGGTCGAGCTCGGCGTTGGAGAAGTCGCACTTCCAGCTGCCCGGGATCCGCTTGTCGAAGACGGGTTCGAGTTTGTGGACTGGCTCGGACAGGGCCATGGTGAGCCTGCCGGCTGCGGCAAGGTAGGCCATGTTGACGTCGAGGCCGATCACGTACGGGTAGCCGCGCTCGCGGTCCTCGATCAGGTCCAGGTCGCGGATCCAGTCCCACGTCTCGGTCATGAGCACGTCGCCCGGGGCGCGGCCCTGGGCGAGGGGGTGCTCGGCCGGGGGCTCGGGCGGCGCGGGGTCGAAGGCGTGGGTGCGGGAGCCCTCTACCGGACCGGAGGTCCAGCCGGTCTCGGTGCGCACCGCACGGGTCGGCGGGCGCAGCGCCTCCATGAGCTGGAGGCCGGTGACGGCGGTGGAGCCGCGCGGAGTCTGGACGCGCTCGGCGTAGCCGCCGAGGAGGGCTGCCAGCTGGACGGCGTCGAGGTCGGCGGGCACCTTCCAGCCTGCGGAGGCTAGGGCGGACCACATCGGGATGCAGTACTGCACGCAGACGCGCTTTCCGCCGTCCGGGGTGCGGAAGACGCGGGCCCACGGGCCGAACCCACGCTGAGTGAGCTGCCAGCCAGCCTTGACGAGCGCCTTGACGACCGGTCCGGTCTCCGGCAGGCGGCCGATGCCACGCTCGAAGTCGCCGTCCGCGTCCTCGCCCATCGGCGGCAGGCCCAGGAACTCCGCGGCGTCCGCCATGAGGACGACCAGCGGGTCGCTGTCCTTGCCGTGCTTGTGCAGCCGCGGCTGCCCGAGGCCTGCGCTCACCGCCCACTCGGTCAGCTGGGGCAGCGTCATGGCCGGCACGTCCAGCACGCGCCCGTCGACCAGGTGCCCGAGCAGAGCGCGGCCGGAGGGGGCGAGGTCGATGACCGCCAGCGGACCGGCGGGGTACTTCGCCGGGGCGGCCGGGCTGGCCGCGACCTGCGGTCGCGCCGTGGCGGTCGCCTTCACCGGCGCCCTGTGCACTCGCGGGGAAGCCTGGCGCGAGGAGGGGGCACCAGCGGCGTGGGGCGCGGTCCGGCGCGGTGCAGCCACCGCCGGGGCAGCTGAAGCGGGGGCCGGCTGAGGGGCGACGGGGGCTTCGGGCGGCTGGGTGCCGGGGCGGCAGAAGCCTCCCAGGTGTATCGGCACGCCCTGGGAGCGGTAGACCGACGGGTTGCCGCACTGCACGCACGGCGCGGCCTCGGCCATCACCAGCGAGCCGTCCGGCTGCTGGTCGAGCATCGGCACCGGCACGGGTGCCTCGGCCGGTGCGGGTGCCGGGGTCTGGGGCTGAGGGGGCGTCACGGCGGCCGGCTCGGGGCGGAGCTGGGCGGCAATGCCTTCCAGCAGGCGGGCATAGGCCGCGCGGGCCTCCCCCTGCGGATCGCGCTGTCCCGATTCCCAGGCGGTGAATGTGCTGGTGCTGACGCCGAGGGCCTTGGCGGTGGCAGCCTTCGTCAGCCCGTACTCGGTGCGCAGCCGTTCCCGTTCGGCCGGGGTCGGCAGTTGGACGGCGCGGCGCGGGCCCTGGCCGAGCAGTGCGTCGATCGCGTCCGGCGTGTCAGGCTGGGTGCTCATGTCCTTCTCCCTCCCTGCGTGGTGATGTCAGGCCGCGCGGTATTGACCGCGCTGGACCCGGATGACCCTGCCCGCCTTCAGCAGGCCGTCGATGTACACCGACGCGCCGTCCTTCTGGGTCTTCTTGCCGGCCGCGCTCATCGCGTCGGCGATCTCCCCCAGCGTCATCGGCTTGTCCGACGCTTGCAGGATCTTCACGATGGCGTCCGCCTTCTTCAGGCCCTTGAGATCCTCCCCCGGCACCGCCGGTGCCTCGACCAGCTTCCTGAAGGCCTCACGCTGGGCTCGCAGCCCTTCGATGCGCACCCCCAGGAGGTCTCGCTCGCGCTCCGCCTCGCGGAGTTCCTTCTCCACCCGCTCAAGATCCTCGACATAGGATGTCATGCACGAAGCATAGCAAGGATTGCCTAAATCTCTAAAAGAAATTAGAGAGGTCTTTCTAAGACAATCCTAGGAGAGTCGCGGGGTCGCGAGCGGCGCAACGTACCTGCAGTTCGGCTCGCCTGATGCGGCACCAGGGCCTCGCCGGAGCCGAGAGAATAGGCCGGTGACCAGCTCCCAGCCGCGCGGCCTCCACGCCCTGATCCCTACCGCCCGCCAGGCGGCAACCCCCGGCGAGCGGGCCGCCGCCCAGATGCTCCACCTGCGCACCGCCGCCGTCCCGGTGCCGGTGCTGGCCGCGGCCGCCGAGCTGATCGCCGCCCACCTGGAGGACCCGGACCCGGTCACCCGCGAGGCCGCAGCCGACGTCCACGCCCACCTGGTCTCCGTACTGGAGAACGCCGCACCCAAGCGTGAGTGACGATCCCGCTCCGGTGGACTTTCGGGCAGGCCGAGGCGCCGTCCCTGCCGCTGCGCGCGCCCAGCTGGTCAGCCGGACGTCGAGGGCGCCGCTGAGATGTCCCACCTGACGAGGACCGGCGTCGGGTTCTGGGTGTTGCCGGAGACGTCGGCGAGCATCCAGCCACTGGTCCCCGCCGAGCCGGTGTTCGTCAGGGCCAGGTCGGTGATCCGGTTGGCCGCGACGGTGAGCAGCTCGGCCGGGACGGCGTCCTGTCGCAGGTCGCGGCAGTGAAGGCTGCCGTTGAGGGATCCGCAGGTACCGGCGTACAGCACGGTGTGCTCGTCCGGGGCGACGGCCGCCTTGGGGTTGGGCAGGGTGGAGTCGACCCAGTCGTCCTTGGTCGCGGCCGGGTCCTTGGTGAGGTCGAGCGGGATGCTGTGCCCGTTCGCGGTCAGGAAGAACCGCCCGGGTGCGAGCCACACCGCCCGTTCCGCGCCCGGGAACGGGACGTCGTGCCGCTGCTCGTCGCCAGGCCGCTCACCGATCCGAGTCAGGATGATCGAGCCGCCGTGCAGCGCACCGACCTGGTTGAAGACCCACAAGGTGCCGTCCCGGCCGGCCTCCAGCGTGGCGTAGCCGCCGAAGCCCCCGGCGAGCAGCTCGATGGTGCGGGTCTTGGGGTGCCAGCGCACGAGGGCACCGCGGCACAGGACGGTGAGCAATCCATCCTCCCCGCGCACGGCACGGTCCTCGGTGCCCGGCAGCGCCAGCGCCCAGGTGCTGCGCCCGGTGGTGGTGTGGAAGTCGATGACGCCGGCCGCCGTGGTGATCAGCAGCCGGTTGCCCCGGGAAGCGGTGAAGGCGCTGGGGGTCTGGGGCGGTGACCAGACCCCGGTGAAGGCCTCGACGGCCGTGACGCCGTTGGCGGTGCTCTCCACGACCGGCCACGGGAGCTGCACTTCGCCGACCGGGCGCAGCTGCGGCGCTGGGCCGGGGTCTTCGTGGCTGGGCACGAGGATGTCGGCCAGGGGCACCAGCCTGTTGCCGGCGGCGGCGGTCTCGGCGTAGAGGAGGTCCAGGAGGTCGACCGGGCCGAGCATGCCGCACAGGAGCGCCTCAATGTGGGTGATGTCCAGCAGGAGGATGTCCTGGCGCCGCTTCACCCACTCCAGCGCCGGCTGCGTGTAGCCGGACACGGACAGGACGATGCCGCGCGTGCCGGGAGGCCGGTTGTTCAGGCGGTCCGCGAGCTTGATCAGGGGCTCCGCGTTGATCGGCTCGGCTTCCCACTTGGCTTCGAGGATGTAGTTCGTCTGCTCGGCCGTGAAGAAGACGTCTGTCTCGTCCAGGCCGTCCACGCCGCGCACGCTGTGCCGGGCCGTCAGCCCCCACGCTTGAAGGAGCTCGGCGAGGAGTGCGTTGAACTTCTGCCCGCGGCGCTGCTGGCCGCCGGGCGGCGCTTGGCGCAGGTCCTTGTAGTCGGCGAGGAGTTCGCGCAGGCGCAGCGTCAGGGTCAAGTCCACGGGAGCATCCTCTCGGTCCGGGCGCAGGTCGCGGAAGTGCTTGCCGGCTGCGGCCCGGCCCAGAGCGTTGGCGGCCTTGGCCGCCTTCATCGAACGCGGCATGAGCGGGAAGGGCGGGATCAAGCCCATCTGCCTCGCCGCACCGCCGACGAATAGCCGCAGCCTTCACCTCGTGAGTTCCCGGCAGCCGGCGGGGCAGCTGATCAGTCCGGTTACACCAGGCCGAGGTGGTCGAGCCCGAGGTAGGCCGGTTCGACGTCCGTCATCAGGCCCGCCCCTACGTGGAAACGCGCGCGAAGGAGCTGGCGTGTGAGCCGTTCTTCCAGCCCGGTGCCCGATCCTTGACCTCTGGTGGTTGCTCCGGGCGGCCCAGCGTGTCGCGCACGCGATCCGAGTGCGGAGCAGGGTGGGAAGCGGCTGGTCGTGACCCCCCGAGCACGGCCAGCCTCCGCAGGCCGAAGGTCGGGCAACGTCGCACCCGGCTGGCTCGCACAGACTGATCGCCCGGCAAGTCTGGGCTCGGGGGGCTTGCGCAGGTGATCTGGCGGCCGACAGCTGCCCGCCGGTGAACGGTGGAGCCCACGCCAACGGCTCGGAGCCCGGGACCCGAGCAAGCTCCGCCACCACCCCGGTTCTCAAACCGGAGTCCGGCCGACATCGAGCATCCCGTGAAACGGTACTCCGTCGTCGAAGATCCTTCCGGCGTCGCGGGCCTGCACCCCCACGTCAAGAACCCCCCGGAACCTCGTTTTCGTAAGGGTGCGCCGTTGAATGGCGAGGATGAAGTCCGGGGCCATGGGCACCCCGAGGTAGGCCAGGGCAGGCTCCTCGGGCCTCGTGGGGTCGAGCACGGTGCCGTCAGCGCCCGCGCACCACGCGTGCGCCCGCACCGTACCGTCGGCCGCGAGCGCGTACCCCTCGGCGTAGGCGCCCGGAAGAAGCCGGGCGACACGCAGGGCGTTGCGGTGGCAACCTCCCGCAGCGCCGCGGCGCGGGGCGCCGGAGCGCGGCCAGGGTGCAGGGGTGAGCAGGCGTCCCTAAGCGAGGACGACGCGGGCGGCCGGGGAGCCGGCTGCGGCTAGGGCCGCGACGGCGGTGAGGAGAGCGCGGTCGTGGCGGCTCAGCAGGTCGGCGGGCACACGTCGAGTGTCCGCCTGGGCGCCGGGCGTCGCGCGGAGGGCTGAGCCGGGTGAGCGACGGTCAGAACGCGGCTGCAGGTGCTCGGGCGGATCCTCCTGCGGCACCGGCAGCCTGTCAGACCCACCTGATTATGTGTCTGATATGACTGAAATAAGAAGTAATCTCGCATTTGGGGCGGTCGTCGGTGACCGAGCCGGCCGCGAAGCCCTGCCCGTCGCATCCGATGCGCCGGAGGGGGACCGGGTGAAGGCGCGGCCGAGGACTGGGGCGTCGTTGCGGGCCGAGGACGCGTTCCGGGCGCGGGTCGCCGAACTCGGCGGGACCGTCCTGGAACCCACGTGGCTCGGCGCCTACCGGCGACACGGGGTGCGGTGTCGGGCCGGACACGACGCCGCGCCCCGCCCCTCCGATGTGAAGCGGGGCGGCGGCATCTGCCGGACCTGCTCAGGCACCGATCCCAGGGCTGCCGAACAGGCCTTCCGCGCGCGCGTGGCGGAACTCGGCGGCACTGTCCTGGAATCCGCGTGGCTTGGCGCCATGAAACCGCACCGGATCCGCTGCGCCGAGGGGCATGAAGGGGCGCCGAGGCCACACGACGTCGCCAGCAAAGGCTCGGGCATCTGCCGAGCCTGCGGCGGACGCGACCCCGAACAAGCCTGGTCGGCCTTCCGGGCACGGGTGAAGGAGCTCGGCGGAACCGTCCTAGAACCCGTCTGGCTCGGCGCGCTGACACCGCACCGGGCCCTGTGCGCGGCCGGTCACCCCTGCACCCCACGACCGGCCTCGGTCCAACAGGGCGGCGGCCTGTGCATGGCCTGCCGCAACGACCGCCCCGGCAACACCGCGCGCATCGCCCGCGTCACGGCCGCCGCCGAACAGGCCTTCCGGGCACGGGTACAAGAGCTCGGCGGAACCGTCGTCGAACCCGTCTGGCTCGGCAACAACCGCCCCCACCGGGTGGTCTGCCGCTCCGGCCACGCATGCGCACCCCGGCCCGCCGCTGTCCAACAAGGCCAGGGCCTCTGCCGGGTCTGCGCGGGCAACGATCCCGCCTCCTGCGAACAGGCCTTCCGGGCGCGCGTGGCGCAGTTTGGCGGAACCGTCCTGGAACCAGTCTGGCTCGGCCGGGACACCCCCCACCGCATCCTCTGCCCAGCAGGCCACCGGGTCACCCCGCAACCCGGCAACGTACTCCAGGGCGCCGGTATGTGCCGCCTCTGCGCCGGCAAGACCTGGGACGTCTTCTACGTCGTGGCCGACGACAACCGCGGTTGGATCAAGTTCGGGGTCACCTCCGGCGATCCTGCCCACCGCCTCAACACCCACGCCCGGACCGGATTCACCCGCACCATCCGCCGACTCACCAATCTGCCCGACGGCACCGCGCTGGAACTGGAACGCTCCGTACTGGCGACGCTGCGCCGGGCCGACGAGTGGCCGGTGTTCGGCCGGGAGTACTACGACAACGCCGTGGAGGCCCTGGTCCTCGACCTCGTGGACAACTACCCGCTGCCGACGAGAGACCGGAAGCCACGATCCGCGCCGGGCCCGAGCACACCGGCAACGCACTGATCGCCGCGGGGCGGCCTGTTCGCCACGCCCGGTGCGTCGATTCGCCATGTACACCGGCCTATCGGGTGCGTCTGACAGCATGCGGTGGAAGCCGTTTTCCGTGATCGAAGGCAGGGAAATGAACCGCACCGAACTCGTCGCAGCCATCTCCGAGCGAGCCGAACTCCCCAAGAAGGACGCCGACGCCGTCCTCACGGTGTTTTCCGAGATCGCCGGGGAGGTCGTCCAGAAGGGTGCCGAGAAGCTGACGATCCCGGGTTTCCTGACTCTGGAGCGCACGCACCGCGCTGCCCGTACGGCTCGCAACCCTCAGACCGGGGACCCGATCGAGATTCCGGCTGGCTACAGCGTCAAGGTCAGCGCCGGCTCCAAACTCAAGGACGCCGTGAAGTAAACCCGCTGCGGGCCCAGGCGCCGCTCGGCGGCCCGGGCCCCACCGCCGGGACGCGCATCACCCGATCGTGTCGTCGGATGCCGGGGCTTAGGCCTGCGCTGCGACGGCGAGTTGCGGTGATGGGCAGCCGGCCGGCGGCTTCGTGCTGGGCAGCCCTTAGGCAGGCCGGGCGGTCAGCGGGACGAACAGCAAGTAGGCGCCGTCCCACATCGCCTGGGGTTCCTCGTTGCTCCAGTTCGGCGGTCAGCCAGCGGCCCGCTTCCGGGTGGGCGGTAGTGACCGTGTCCTCGGGGGTCTCGACGAGCTGTGGAGCTTCAGGGCGACCACGCGGCACTCCGGCGATTCAGCCGCTGAGCTATGGGGCGGTGGCCGCTCCGCCGCGCCGGACGGCGTCGGCCATTGCCTCGTGAACGGCTTGGGCGGCGGCTGCCGTCGATGCCGGCACCGGGGCGCCCTCGACGGTGTACCACTCGTCGGCCCCGTCGTACTGGACGGCCAGCAGCGCTTGCTGGCCGTCCCACGTGGTGCGCAGCGTGAGGTCGCCGGTGATCACCCCGACCTCGACCGTCATCACGCCGCCCGGTCCGGCCGGGATGCCGGCGGTCACGAGCGGCCCGGAGGCGGGGTCCGGGATCGGGGCGTTGGAGGCGGTCATGATCCCGCCGGGCAGGTGTCGAGCATCCGGCCGAGGGCGGTCTTCTCCGGCTCGGTGACGGCCAGCTTGTAGTAGGTCTTCACGTTGGTCCAGGCCTCCGCGTAGTGGCACCAGGCCGCCTGGGACGGTGGCTTCCACTGGTCCGGTGTCTGGTCGCCTTTCGCCCGGTTGGAGGCGGCGGAGACCGCGAGGAGCTGAGGCCTGCTCAGGTCGTTCGCGAACAACTTGCGCTGCTCGTCCGTCCAGCTGTCCGCTCCGGCTCGCCAACTGGCGGCCAGCGGCACCAAATGGTCAATGTCGATCTTGGAAGCATCGGTGAACTGCAAGCCGTCGTACGGAGAAGTCCAGGCGCCCGAGGTGGCCCGGCACTGGGCGTCCGTCACCACCGACTGCCCGTCTCTCATCAAGACGCTCTCTCTCGTATCGCACCCCGCCCCTTGGGAGATCCAGTGCGGGAAGCGGTCCCGGGAGTAGCCCGTCATCGGGCGCACCGGGGCGACCGTCAACGCGGCCAACTGAGCGCGGGCCGTGGCGGCGTCCGAAGGCTGCGGCCCCGGCCACCTGACGGCGGAGGAGAAAGACGGCGGCGCAGCGTTTGAGGCGGACAGGTCTACGGCCGTGGACTTCGCGCAAGCGCCGAGGAGCACGACCGCGAGGAGCGCCGCTCCGGCCGATCGGGCGGGTCGCATGGTGGGCATACGCAGCAGCCTGCCTGTCCGGACCGCAGTGACCAAGTGCGCCACGCCCGTCGGGTGACGGCCGGGCAGGACGTGCTTCATGCCCGCCCGTGCGCGATTCGCCTGGGACCCGTCGCCAGGTTGCCCGGATCGGCTGCGGGCGGACCGTCGTGGCGCCGGCGCTACCGCTTTTCAGGAGCGCCGGGTCCGTGGGCCCCTGGCGGGGTCAACTACCGGTTGATGATTTCTTGGCAGGCCCAGCGTCCCTGGCCGCCGTCGATCGTCACGCAGACCTTCTCGGAACTGAGATTGGCGCTCCTGCCGGGATGCCACTCGGCAACCAACTCCCCACCGACGCGGTGGGCCTGCTGGGTGCCGATGACCTCGCGGTCGCCCTCGCGCAGGTGCGCGGTGGCGCCCTGCAAGTCGCGTGGCGGGTTGGTCCACTTGGCCACCACACGGTCCATGTAGATGCTCGACCCGTAGATCTCAATACAGATCTTCGGACCGGACCAGTGATGGGTACATGCGTCTGAGCTGCGAGTCTGGGCGGCGGCGGGGGCTGCGGTGGGTAGGACGGTAAGGGCAAGGGCCGTGCTGACGGCGGCAGCCCGACGGGCGGAGATGACAGATCGGCTCATAGCAGGTTCTTCCAGTTGCTGTTGGGACAGTCTGGTGAACATTGCTACGCCGTAGAGGGTTACGGGCAGGAGCACGTCCAGCTCTTCTGACGGCGCCTGGCCAGGCGAGTCGCGTGGAAGGAGGCATGCGCAGCTGGTGCGCAGCACGGGGCTGCGGGGGGCCATGCCGGGACCGCCGTACGGGCGCACAGGAGTCCGTCGGTGGGCGCCGGTGTCGGCCCGGTATGCCCGACGGCTTGCTCAACCGATGGGCTCCTTCACGTGCGGATGCTGGGCGGGTGGTGCTCCAACGTCTCTTACAGACAACGGACTTGCGCTTCGGACAAGCGACTCTAAGTGGTGGAGTTGCACGTCGTGGTGAGTGCGGTTGGAACTCCCTCTCAGGAGTGACAGCGGGGACCGTCCGCCAGCGGTACGGTGAGTCGGGTCGGCCGGAACATGCAGCGGCCCACCTCCTTGGGGTGGTGCGCCCTGGTTCCGTGCCAGGCACTCGATCAGGCGAGAGCGATCCGGGCGGGCGCGGTGGTCCGTACCCGGCTCGATCAGGCTTGTAGAGTGCGGCCCTCGTACGCCACGCCCCGCTGGAGCTGATGTGCACGTGCTCGCTGCCCGTATCCGAGCAGTTGGTCGGTGGGAGTTCCTCTCCCTGGTGGGATCGGGGGTGAACCGTGGCCATCAGTGATGCCACCATCGCGGAGACGCTGTCGTCGTACCTCGAACGGTTCCCGGCCGAGGCCGAAGCGCTGGCCGAGCCGGTGCGGCTCCTTGGCGAGGGCTCCGGGTTCGCATCCCGACGCAGCTTCCCGATGCATGTGACGGTCGGCGCGCTCCTCGTCTGTGGTTCCGAGGTTCTGCTCATCGACCACCTTGCCTACGGGATCACGTTGCAGCCGGGCGGCCATCTTGAGCCGACCGACGCCACGTTGCCCGAGGCGGCGCTGCGTGAGCTGACGGAGGAGACCGGCATCGACGAGCGCAAGATCGTGGCGCTGTCGTCGGTGCCGGTCTACGTCGAATACGGCCTGGTGCCGGCGCGGCCCGAGAAGGACGAGCCGGAGCACTACCACCTGGACATCGGGTACGCCTTCTCGACGGAGCGCGCCGAGATCGGGCTCATCCAGGAGACGGAGGTGACTGGCGCGGCCTGGTACTCGGTGGACCTGGCCGTGAGTCTGGTCGGCGAGCGCATCGCTCGGGCGGTCGGCGTACCGGCCCAGGTTCTCTGAGACGGGGGTGACGTTCCGGCGCCCTGGCCGTACCCGGTTCCGCAGAGTGGCCCGTGGTGCGGTGCGGAGGGCTGCAAGCGGCCGTCCGCACCGCCGCTCGGCGGCGTCCCCTGTCTGGCGCCGGGGCGGCGGAGGGTTCGCTGCGGCCTTGCTCACTCGAAGATCGGCTTGGAGTCCCGGGTCCGCTTGAGTTCGAAAAAGCCGTCCGTTGCCGCAACCAGGGCCAGGCCGTCCCAGAGCTTCCCGGCGGCCTCACCACGGGGGGCTTTGCGGAGTACGGGGCCGAACAGGACGGTGCCTGCGATGCGGACGACGGGGGTGCCGACGTCGAGGCCGACCTCGTCGAATGCCTCGTGGTGGGAGGCGATGATGAGTGGGTCGAAGTCGGTGCTGGTGGCGGCTTCGGCCAGGGCGGCGGGCAGGTTCGTCTCGGCGAGCGCTTCGGGGATGACGGTGGGGTCGTCGCGGCGGCGCCGGTTGTGCAGGCGGGTGCCGATGGCGGTGTACAGCGGGCCGAGGACCTGGGGGCCGGCGTGCTCGGCGGCGGCGGCGCACACCCGCACCGGCCCCCAGGCGCTCTCCATCAGTGCCCGGTAGTCGTCGCTGAGGCCGTTGCCCTCGCGCTGGACCAGGTTGAGGTAGGCCAGCGACATGATCCGCCAGTCGGCGCGCACCGGGCGGACCTTCTCGACTTCCAGGAGCCAGCGCGAGGTGACCCACGCCCACGGGCACAGCGGGTCGAACCAGAAGGGCACCTCGACGCGGGACTGCTCCTCGTCGTGCTGCATCGGGTGAGCACCGTCCTTTCTCGGGTCGGTCGTTCGGGTGGCGTGTCTGGGGTCAGGCGTCGAACAGCCCTGCCTGGACAGGCTGGTTGGCCTTGGCGGTGCGCCCGGCGGTCTTGAACAGGGCTGCGAGGCTGTCCAGGCGCGGGTCGCGGTCGGCGGCGGCGATGAGGTGGAGGAAGAGCTGCGCGGTGACGTCGACGTCGGCGGGCGCCCGGTGGCGGTCGGGCGGGTGCGGGATGCCGAAGTGCGCCATGAGCGTGTCGAGCTTGTAGTTCGGCAGGCCGGGGACGAGGTGCTTGGCCAGTGGGATGGTGTCGATGAGGTTGGTGCGGGCCAGCGTCGGGCAGCGCTCGGCCTGGTGGTGGATGACGTTCGCCTCGGTGGCGGCGTGCTGGGCCACCAGCAGGTAGGGGGTGCCGGGGGTGAGGCGGCGGTCCAGGGCGCCGAGGGCCTGAGCGGGGGTAGGGGCGTTGGCGAGCTGCTCGGCGGTCAGGCCGGTCTGGGCGGTGTCGGCGGGGGTTACCGGCGCGAACGCGGGCGGCCGGATCAGGCACGTGCTGCGGCCGGTCTCCGTCCAGGCGCCGTCGTGCAGGCGCAGGGCGAGCGCCGCGACCTCGATGGGCTGGGGCGGATGGCCGGAGGGGGTCGTCGTCTCGAAGTCGATGACCACGAACGTCGTCGCCCGAAAGCCCGAATCGTCGGTCAGAGCCATGTGTTCACCAATTCCCCTGCCTTCCTCGGCTGTTGTCTGCCAAGCACGGTCCCGCACCGGAACTAGCATGCCCCCGCGATTGCCGGTCCAGTTCCCGGTCACTCGTCGGTGAGGTCGAGGACGGCCCGGGTCGCGGCCGCCAGGCTGGGCGCGCTCCAGCGGCGTTCGCCTGTCCAGGTCTCGCACAGGGCCCGGTACAGGTCCGTCATCACGGGGACGAACGTGGGCGGCAGGGACGCGGGCCGGGGCCACTGGCTGCGGGGGACGCCGTCGGCGATCAGCCGGCCGACCGGGATCTCGTTGCCGGAGCGCACGTACCAGTCGCGCAGGATCTGCTTGCCGCAGTGCACGCCGTCGAACATCAGACGGCTCTCGTCCGGGGTGCCGGGGCTGTCGGCGAGCAGCAGTTCCTGATCGTCCGTCACCAGGTACTCGGTCTTGCCGTCGCAGTGGTTCACGCCAACTCGGGCCGCGTGGTCGCTCAGCACGCTGTTGACCGCGAGAGTGGTCTCGCGCAGGGTGCGGAAGAGACGGTCGTCGAGGCCGGAGAGGTACTGGGCGTCGGCGGGGGTGAGGAAGCGGTTGACCGGCTCGCGGGTCGTCGCGTACTCGACGGTCGGCCGCGGGAGCCGCTCGCCGACGGCGGGGACCGCGTCGAGGCCGATGTCGGCCGGGCTCAGGTCGCCGGAGGCCAGCCGGCGGTGGACCGAGCTCCCGGGTGGGAGTTCGTTGCGGAAGAGGACCTGTAGCGGCAGGAGGTAGTTGCCCAACTGCGGGGTGGGCGGGTGGTCGAGCGTCTCCGGGAGGCGGGCGAGGGTGACCTCGATTCGGTTCGGGGCGCTCTGGCGGCGGAAGTGCGTGCGCACGCCGGCCGCCTCCAGCAGCTCGAAGTTGAAGACCGCCATGCGGCAGGCGGCTTCGCCCTTGCCGGGGATCGGGTCGGGCATCGGGCCGTAGTGGAAGACGCTGTAGTGGTCGGTGTACTCGAACTCGCCGACGCCTTCGCTCGTGGCGGTCGGCCGTCGCAAGACGGTCAGATTCTTGGTCGCGTGCAGGACGGGCATGGTGCTCCTTGAGACGGACGGCGTGGCGCCGTCACCGGATCTGGTCGTGGGCCGGGAGCGGTCCTGCGGCGTCGGTGGACCGAGAGGCGCAGTCCCGGAGCCCCGCCGGGGCACTGATCACCGGGGCCAGGTGAGCCCTGGCGATGGTGAGCACCCGCATGCCCGCCGCGCGGGCGGCGGCGACCCCGTCGGGCGCGTCGTCGACCGCCAGGCAGTGCCCCGGCGCGATACCCAGCCGGCGGGCGGCGGTGAGGAACAGTTCCGGGTGCGGCTTGCCGCGGGCGGCGTCCTCGCGCGCGACGACGGCCTCGAACGCGCCGCGCAAGCCCAGCGCGTCGAGTCCCGGGCCGACGAGCTGCTGGCTGGCGCCGGAGGCCACGGCGCAAGGCAGGCCCGCGGCCTGCGCCCGTCGGAGGAGTTCCACGGTGCACGCGATGGGCGTGATCGTGTGGACCTCGGCCAGCAGGTGGGCGCGGCTGCGCGCGATGACCTCGCCGTGGGGCAGCGCCCGGCCGCCGGGCAGCGCCGCCAGCAGGTCGCGGATGGACAGCCCGATGTGCCGGGCGTACCAGGTGGGGTCGAGAACGACGCCGTAGGGCTCCAGGGCGGCGTGCAGTGCGTCCTCATGTCCTTGCCGGGTGTCGGCGAGGGTGCCGTCGAAGTCGACGATCAGGGCGCCGATGTCCTTGTCCAGCGCGGGCACGCAGCCGCACTCGCCCGGACAGGACGGCTCCTGGCTCCCCGTGCTCATGCCACGGCCGCGGTGGCGGCGCGCCGGTGGCAGCACAGGCACGCGGCGGCGGTGCCCTGCCAGGGCTCGGGCAGGCATTCCAGGTCCCTGCCGGCGTCGCGGATCCAGGTGCGGATCCGGTCGGCTGCTTCGTACTCGTCGACGTGGCGGCGGTCCACGACCCGGTAGCGGACGGGATCGGTGGCGGCGAGCCGTTCGAAGAGATCGGACGCCTCGCGCATGAAGTGGGCCTGCTCGTCGGTGAAGACGCACCGGTCGCGCCGCTGGGCGCGGGCGAGTGCGTCGCCGGGGTCGTCGGTGACGAGGATGGTGAGGTCGGGCAGCGGCCGCCAGGAGGCGGCGAGGTCCAGCAGATCCATCGCCGTACGCAGGGCGGCGTCCGGGTCGTCGGGGTGCAGGAGCAGGGCCTGGCACACGGCGGTGGTGTCCACGCTGCGGCCTTCGACGACAGCCCGGCCGCGGGCCAGGTCGGGCAGGACGGTGTCCAGGTCGTGTCGCTTGATGGCCATCAGGAGCAGGGCCTCGGCCATCGGGGTGCCGCCGCGCAGGAACGGGTCGCCGATGCTGGCCTGGCGCAGCGCGCCCAGCAGCGCCTCACCGAGACCCGGGCGCCCGTCGGCGCGCTGCGAGAACTCGTCGAGCATCACCGGCTTGTCATCGAGGGCCTCGACGGCGCGATTGGTGAGGTAGGTCTTGCCGACTCCGTTGAGGCCCTCGGCGGAGATCAGCGGGCCGCGGCGGCAACGGGGGCGTTGCGGTGTGGTCGTCATGCTGCGATGTCCGTTCGGGGAGGGCGGGCCGCCGCGGCGGGTGCGGCGGCGGCCCGGGCTTCGGGGTGTGCGGTCAGCCGCTCCACGCGGCGCTCTCGCGGGTGATGACAGCGGCGTAGCGGTCGAGTACCGCTTCGTCGTCGCGGTCGGTGAGGACGACGGCCAGGGTGCGCTCCAGGATCTGGGCGGCACCGCGGCACCGCGGCCGGGCGCTCGGGGTGAACATGGGGCGCGTGTCGCACGGCACCAGGCGGAAGGTGCCGGTGGAGTTCGGCACGCCGCGCTGGGCGAGGTGCTCGGCGAACGCGCGCGGGCGCGGCAGGCCGATCGTCAGGAGCGGGGAGTAGTGGTTCCACGTCTCGTCGGTGGCCGGCCGGAGCGGGGTGAGGCCGCGGGCGCCGGCCAAGGCGTGCAGCAGGTACGTGCCCTGGGTGCGGCGGCGCTCCAGCAGGGCCGGGAGGCGGTGCAGGTTGGCTTGGGCGAGCGCGGCGAGAGGCTCGGCCAGGCGGGCGTTGACCGCGAGCTGCTGCTGGGGGTGGCTACCGGGCGGCGGCGTGAGCCAGTGCCCGCGGAAGGCCCTGGCCCGGGCGGCAAGGTCGGGGTCGTCGGTCAGGACGAAGCCGCCCTCCCCGCTCCAGAGGATCTTGCCGTCCTTCATGCTGAAACACCCGGCAGTGCCGGCGGTTCCGGCCGCGATGCCGGCGCGCGAGGTCCCGGCGGCCTGGGCGGCGTCCTCGACCACGGCCAGGCCGAAGCGGGACGCGAAGGCGGCCAGAGCGGCCGGGTCGCCCATCCGTCCCCACAAGTGCACCGGGACGAGGGCCCTGGTCCTGTCCGTGACCTTGGCGGCGGCGTCGGCGTAGTCCAGGTCGAGCGTGGCGGGGTCGCTGTCGACGAACACCGGGGTAGCGCCGAGCTGGACGACGGGCGCGGCGGTCATGACGACGGTGAGCGCCGGCAGCAGGACCTCGTCGCCCGGTTGGACGCCGGCCGCGAACAGCGCGGCGTGCAGCGCCGCGGTCCCGGAGTTCACCGCGATCGCGTGCCGGCCGCCGAACACGCCGCTCAGGTCGTGCTCGAACCGGTCGGCGTACGCGGCGCAGGCCGGGTCGGGCATTGCGGCCAGCGCCGCCAGCACACCGGCGCCGAGAGCTTCCGCTGCGGGCAGTGGGGGCAGGGCGCTCACGTCCCCTCCCGGCCCAGGAGGCGGGGCATGCCGAGCACGAGCGGCCCCATGTTGACGCAGTCCCGCGAGAAGTGGGAGCAGTCCGTGCACACCGGACGGTCGGCGAACAGGGTTCGCGCCTCGGTTCCGACGATCGTGCGCCGTGCCGCGGGGGGCGTCGCGGCGATCCGCCGGTCGGAGGGGCAGTCCCACACCGAGCCGTCGGGCTGGACGAAGAACAGCTGCGCCCCGCCGAAACAGTGCTCGATGCGGCCGCTGTCCTGGGTGGCGATCGAGGCGAGGAACTGCCGGATGTAGGCGGTCCCGGGCAGGGTGAGGCCGCCGGGGTCCTGCTGGAGGCGCAGCAGCTGCTCTTCGACTGCGGGCACGTCGGCGGCGGTGTGGCAGCGCTCGGCGAAGAGCTTGTGGTCGGGTGGCAGGGAGATGGGCTGCGGGACGTAGTAGTCGACGCCGACCTCGGCGGCGAGGCGGGCGACGTCGGTGATCTCCTGGGGGCGCTCGCGGATGACGACGGTGTAGATGCCGACGCGGGGGCCCGCTCCGTCGCCCCGCCCCTCCAGGAGGGTGCGGATGCCGGCCAGGACCTCGCGGTGGCCGACGCGGCCAGAGCGGGAGGGCCGCAGTCGGTCGTTGACGGCCGCGTCCGCGCTGTCGAGGGACACCGAGACGCCGTCGACGCCGAGTTCGACGAGCCTGCGGGCGATGCCCGGCCGGGTGAGGGGCACGCCGTTGGTGGCGATGACGACCTCGCACCCGGCGTCCTTGATCGTCTTGATCACGCTGAGGGTGGGCAGCCAGTCCAGCGGCTCGCCGCCCGCGAGGACGACCCGCTCGACCGGCGAGTCGGCCAGGCTGCGCGCGAACGCCTCCAGCGCGGCGTGGTCGAGGTCGCGCACGGGGATGTGGGAGAGCATCCCCACCTCCTTGGGCGGGCCCGCCTTGTCCAGGTCCAGCTCGCCGAAGTAGCAGTGCGGACAGCCGAAGCTGCACGGGGAGCGCAGAGCCCACAGCAGGGTGATGTCCCGCTCCCGCGGCGGACGGGTCTCGTCAGGCCACACGGGCGGCCTCCCGACGGGCCTCGGCGGCGCGGACGGCGTCCTCGACGGCCTTCGCGCTCTCCTCGGGGCCATGGCCGGACACGTCGATCAGCGTGTACCGGTCCGGTTCGGCGGCGGCGAGCTGCCGGTAGAGCCGGCCGGTGTGCTCGATCACGGCCTGGGCGTCGGGCGGGACGACGCGGCCGATGCGGGCGGCGAAGCGGGCCGTGCACACGTCGGTGTCGCCGACCAGCAGCACGGTGGCGTCGGGCATGGTCCGCCACCGACGGACGGTGGCCAGGATCCGCTCGGCGATCGCCAGGGCGGGCGTGGCCGGGGACTCGGCGTGCAGGATCGCCGCCTGGCACACGGCCACGCTGTCCACGCCACGGTCCTCCAGGACGACCTCCACTCCGTCCTGCAGGCCGGCGGCCAGGCGCTCGGACTCGCGGAACTTCAGCGCGAGCAGCGCCAGCGTCTCCGCCACCGGGTGCCCGGTGCGCAGGCAGACGTCGCCGGTCGCGGCGAGGGCGGCGATGACCTGTCCGGGGAGGGAGTCGGCCCGCTGGTCGGTCAGCTCGTCCAGACGCAGGCACCGCGGGCCGAACGCGGCGGCCACCGCGCGGACGGAGGTGGTCTTCCCGACCCCGTTGACGCCCTCGACGCTCACCCACAGCGGCCGGTCCGCCCCGCCGGAGCCGAGGCGGGGCCGGGGGAGGACGGCGTTGGTCATGCCGGCCTCCGGCACACGAACAGCAGCTCGGTCGCCCGGTCGGGCACGGTCACGGACGACACCGTGTCCAGCAGCGCCTTCGGCACCCGGGCGGCCAGGTGGCGGTACCAGTCCACCGCGCCGCTGCCGTAGCGCTCTTCGAGCTCGGCGGCGACCTCGTCCGGGGCAGGCGGCAGCAGCCCCATCACGTCGTCGACGACCAGGCCGGCATCCTCGACGGCGCGCACGACCTCCTCGCGCGACCACTCGTAGACGTGCACCCGGTACTGCAGCGGTCGCGGCGGCGGCCCGAACGCCTGCGGCGTGGACAGGTACAGCACGCCGCCGGGGGCGAGCGCGGCGCCGGTGGCGGCCAGGCTCTTGACGCCGAGTTCGTAGGGCAGGTGCTCCAGCGCGGCGGTGTAGATCGCGACGTCGAACTGCGGCAGGTCCGGCCACGGCTCGGACACGTCGCACTGGATGAAGTCGACGGGGAACGGGCTGCCGTAGTGCCCGCGCAGGGCCTCCAGCCGGGTGCGGGCCTCGGCGAGGTTGTCCGGGCTGATGTCGAGGCCGACATAGCGGGCGATCTTCGGGGCGTAGCGGTGCAGCAGCGGCAGGGCCAGGCCGCGTCCGCAGCACACGTCCAGGACGTTGGCGCCCTGCGGGCATCGCTCGGCGGCGATGAGGTGCTGCATCAGGTTCATCAGCCCCGACGGCTTCGCCTCGCCCAGGGCGAGCGCGCTGTAGAAGTCGTCCATCTGGTTGGTGCTGTACGCGCCGATCATCGGGGTGCCGGGCCGGGTGCGGTGCTGGTCGGTCAGTTCGGTGGTCATGCTGTCCCCTCCCAGGGGAAGACGATCCAGGTGTCGTAGAGGGCGGCGATGTGGTCGATGGCGTCCGCGGGATGGGCGTCCTGCTCCCAGTTGGCCCGGTTCACGGCGAGGACCGCGGTACGCAGGCGGGCGGTGCCGAGGTCGCGGAGCATGTCCGCGGTGTGGGCGAGGGTCACGCCGGAGCCGGCGATGTCGTCGACGAGGAGCACGTCCAGGCCTCGCAGGTCGCCGAGCGAGGCGGGGTTGTGGACGTCCGGCAGCGGGTTCTTGTCCGCGTTGATGATGTCGCCGGTGGTGCGGACGACCTCGATGCTGCGCACGTCGCGGATTTTGAGGCGGTGGGCGAGCCACACGGCCGGGACCATGCCTCCGCGCATGATGCCCACCACGGCCTGCGGCGGCCCGCCGGTGGTCACCCGCTCGGCGAGGACCTGTACGGCGGAGCCGATGTCGGCCCAGGTCAGGTAGCGGGGGGTGGGCGGGGCGGCGTCGTGCGCGGGCGCCGTCGGTGGCGTGGCCATCGGATGCACCTCCTTGGTCGGTGGGCGGCTGGCCGGTCAGGCCGCGCGGTCCCGGGCGGCGATGGTGAGAAATTGCTGGCTGAGCACGGGGTCGCTCCCGAAGCGCCCCCGGATGCGCACGGTCGTGGTGCGGGCGCCCTCCATCCGCACGCCGCGCATGCTCATGCACAGGTGCAGGCCCTCGACGTACACGGCGATGTCCTCGCTACCGACCAGCGCGGCGAGGTGGTCGGCGACCTGCGTGGTGAAGCGCTCCTGGACTTGGAGCCGGCCGGCGTAGTGCTGCGCGATCCGGCCGAACTTCGACAGGCCGACCACCTCGGTTTCCGGCACGTAGGCGGCGGCGACCCGCAGGTTCATGGGCAGGAGGTGGTGCTCGCACAGCGACCAGACGCTGACGCCGTCCACGAGGACCATCTGGCCCTCCAGGTACGGCTCGGGGAAGCACGCCGCGTTCGCGGGCTCGGGCGACAGGAAGGAGGACCACCAGGCGGCGGCCCGCTTCGGGGTGTCGAGCAGGCCTTCGCGGGCGGGGTCTTCGCCGAGCGCGACGAGGAGGTCGGTGACCAGGGACTCGACGCGGGCGGTGTCGACCCTCGACCCGGGCAGGGCCGGTCCGAGGGCGGTCGGGCTGTCGGCGAGGTCGGTACTCGTCATGGTGCGTCCTCATCTCGGAGGGGCCGGTGGTGCATGGGCGGGCGGCTCAGCGGCCGCTGGCGTTCTCGAACGCGAGGGTGTGCAGCCGGGTGGTCAGGCACCACCGGCGCGCGGCGACCTGGTCAGCGATGGCGCGGGTCGTCGCGATGACGGCCTCCGCGGTCGTGCCCTCCGGCATCACCCACACCGGGGCGAGCCGGTGTTCCTCGACCAGGTCGGCGATCCGGCCAAGGTCGTCCGGCCCCGTGGCGACGAACTTGAACGCCGCCCGGCCGCTGGCGGCGAACGCGGCCAGCGCCGCCGGGACGATGCTGCGGCTCTCATCCGCGCCGAAGCTCTCCAGCTTCGGGGAGACGTTGAACCGGACGCCGTCGACCAGCAGCTCGGGGTCGGGCCCGATGGTGCCGTTGGTCTCGAACTCGATCCGCCGACCAGCCGCGAGCAACTCACGCACCAGGGGCAGCAGTCGCTGCTGCTGAATCAGCGGCTCACCGCCGGTGACCACGACCAGTTCGACCGGCGAGGACAGCGCCCACCGCGCCAGTTCCGCCACCGTCTCCCGCGTCGACACCTCGGCCGGCTGGTACTGGCTCCAGTCCCACGTCTGCTTGGTGTCGCACCCCGTGCAGGTCAGGTTGCACCGCGAGCAGCGGATGAACAGGGCCGGCTGGCCGGTGCTGGGGCCCTCCCCCTGGAAGGTAGGCACCTCGACGCCGAAGCGCTCGGCGATCAGCAGCGTGCCGTCACCGAGAAGCGGCGCGCCGAGCAGGCTCTGCCCGCTCACGGGGCTGCCACCTCGAAGCGGGCCCAGCTGCTCCCGGTCTCGCGGACCTGGACGGCGGCCAGACGCCCCGGGATGCCGGGCTGCACGTGCTGGACGAACCACCCCGCCAGGTACTGGGCGAGGAGCTCGGAGGTGGCCTCGACGGGCAGGATCTCGTGCAGGTTGCGGTGGTCCAGCTCACCGTCCAGAAAGGCCTTGAAGGGCTTGAGGTCGGCGAAGTCGGTGACGAAGCCCGGCGTGACGAGCTCGTCCGCGACCAGCTCGACCTCAACGGTGTAGCTGTGCCCGTGCTGGCGGGAGCACTGGTGCTCGGGCGGCAGCCCCGTCAGCCGGTGGCCGGCCTCGAAGGTGAACGACTTGCCGATGCGGAACACGCCGGGCGGCATCCCGACTGCGGGCAGGGCGGTGGACAGGGCCATCATCTCCTCGGGAAGGGCGGCACTTGGCCGCGTGGAACAGCGCCCGGGAAGGCCGGGCCGTTCGGGCTGAGCGGGGTCGCGCTGATCGTGGTCCAGCCGGTCGAGCAGCCCTCGGCAATCGGGCGCGGCTTCGGCTCTCGACCTGGCGGAGCACTATCTGACACCCGATCAGGTGAATTGGGCAGGGCAAGTTAGGTGGGCAAGTTACGGGCACCGAGTAGGCTCATTGCCCTTCGAGAACGTCCAGTTGAGGGGGCAGGACGATGGAGAACACGGTCTTACAGCAGGCCAGGCGCGTCCGGGGCTGGACCCAGGAGAAGGTGGCCGTCCTCGTACAGGCATGGTGCCGAGAGGAAGGACTGGATCCGGGGAGCTTTGACGCCACCACCGTCAGCCGCCTTGAATGCGGTCGCATCAGGTGGCCGCGGGACGAGGTGCGGCAGGCGCTGCGGGCAGTCTTCAAGGTCAAGACCGACGCGGAGCTCGGCCTCGTCGGCACGCGCCGGCCGCGACCCCAGACCCGCGAGGTGAGTCCGACGGAACGCCGAACATTCCTGTCGCTCGGCGCAGTGGCCGTCCTGCCCGACATCGCCCCGGCCCCGAGCCGGCTCGGGGCCGACGACGTGCGCGGCCTCGACCGCCACACCGCCGCGCTGGAGGAGTGGGACCGCCGCTCGGGTGGCCGCGCGACCCGGCACTTCGCAGGCCTGGAGCTGCGGCGGGCCGTCGACCTGGGCGCCGCCTCGATGACGCCGTCCGTCCGCACCGCGTGGAGCGGCGCGGTGGCGCGGCTTGCAGGCCTGTACGCCTGGACCAGCTTCGACGCCGGGGAGAAGGGCGCCGTAGCCGCCTTCGACCTGGCCCTCGACGCCGCCCGGGAAGCAGGCGACGCTCTGGCGTACTGCCACATCGCGACCAACGCCGCCCGCCAGGCCGTCCACGAGGGCGGCGCCGAGCGGGCGTTGGCCCTCACCGCGTCCGCCTCCGGTCCGCACCCGCCCGCCGTCCTGGCGATGGTCTCCGCCGTCACCGCGCAGGCACTCGCGCTCCAGGGCGACATCCGCGGCGTGATGCGCTCCGTCGCCGCCGCCGAAGGCCACGCCTCCCGCGCTGGCGACAGTGCGCAGGGGGGCTGGATGCAGACCCTGACGCCGGCCAAGCTGCGCTCCGATCTCGGGTACGCCCTGTACCGGCTGGCGGCCACCATCGGCCACCTCGCCCCCGACCTCGTACCCCAACTGCGGCGCACCGCAGGCGTTTCCGAGGCTTCCCAGCCCCGGGCGAGGGCGATGGGCGCGGCGCGCCTGGCCACCGTCCTCTTCCGGCAGGGCGACGTGGACGAGGCCCGCCACCACGCCGCGGTCGCCGTCGGCCTGGCCTCCGCGGTGGGGTCGGCCCGGCTCGACTCCGCCATCACCGAGATGCGCGCCGCGGCCGCGTGAGGCGGCACGGCGAGCAGAGCGACGCGCCGTTCGGTGTTGGACATCGGCCCTGGCGGCGGTTGGTGCTGTCGGCGGCGCTGGCTCGGAATCCTGAGTGATGTGAGCATGCCAGTCCTTTCTCGGGAAAGGTGCGGCGGGGAACGACTGCGGAGCCGGCCCGGATGCGACCGTGGACCCGGCGTCCTCATCCAGGTTGGAGCGCACGGGGCCTGACAAGAACTCACCAGCAGTACGGGGTTTCCCGGACTGCGGTGGATCCAGGGAACCGGTGGCGGTGGCGATGAAGCGATGTCAGACGGCCGGAAATTTGGATGAAGAACGCGGCGTCATCCGAATTTCCAGCGCGGCGACCCTGTCGCGGAGAGTGCCAACATCGCTACCGTCTGGGTGTAGGCGCGGTGCTCGTGGACTCCGAGGGGGCGGTCATGGGCCAACCGAACAGAACGTTCCGCAGGCTCCGCGAGGTCGAGTGGGACATGAGCAGGAGCGAGGCCGCCGAGTTCCTGGTGTCCGAATCGGTCAAGCTCGGTGACCCGGTACTCCTGGTGGCCCGGACGATCGCGACCTGGGAGGACGGCGACACCGCCTGGCCGCAGGCCCGGTACCGCCGCCTGCTGCACCGGGTGACCGGCCGCACAGCCGAGGAACTCGGCTTTACCCCTCCCGGCCGCCGGGCAAGAACCAAGGCGGCGCGGGACGCCGACGAACGATGCACCGATGGAGAGGACGACATGCGCCGACGCAGCATCCTCCTGGGCGCCGGAGCGGCCGTGCTCGCCGTCACCGTCCCCGCCCCCGGCACCTCCCGTCCGGCCCTGGGCCGAGACCACCTCGACGAACTCGCGCGAACCGAGCAGCGTCTGTACGCCGAAGACCGCGACCACGGATCCGCCGACCTCGCGGAGCAGGCCGCCGCCGCGCTCCAGACCGCCCACACCTGGATCGCGGACGGCCGCTACAGCAAAGACTTGGGCCGCGAGCTCCACACCGCCACCGGCATGCTCTCGGTTGCCGCCGGCTGGCTCGCGCTCGACGCCGAACGCCCTTCCGACGCCCGCTCCCTCTACACCGAGGCCCTCGCCAGCGCCCGCCAGGCCGACGACCCGGGCCTTGAGGCCCACGCCTGGGCCTGCCTGTCCCTACTGGCCCACGCCACCGGCCGGCCGCGGGAAGCCGTCACCAACGCCCAGGTGGCGCAGCGAGCGGCCGCGGCGCTCGGCTCGCCCCGCTGGATGTCCCTGCTGGCCATGCGCGAGGCCCGCGGCTGGGCCCTTCAAGGCGACCGGCCGCTCACCGAGCAGGCGCTGGTTCGGGCGTACGACCTCTACGCCAAGGGGCCCCGCGACTGCGACCCGGACTGGCTCGCCTTCTTCGTGCCCGCCGAACTGGCCGGACTGGAGTCCCTGTGCCGGGCCGACCTCGGACAGCACGACCGCGCCGCAGCCGGCGCCGAGCAGGCCGTGATGCTCTTTGCCGACGGCTACCCGCGCAACCGCGCCCTGTACACCGCCGATATCGCCGCCCACCACGCCCGTAGGGCCAAGCCGGACTTCGACGCCGCCGTCGACGCCGGCCACCGCACGCTGGCCTATCTGCCCGACGTCCGGTCCGGGCGCCTCGTCCGCTCGCTGCGCGACCTCGCCAGCACCCTGCGCGCGCACCGGACCGTGCCGTGCGTCGCCGATTACCTGGACGCCCACCGCGCCGTCGTTCCCGCCGCCTGAAAGGCCTCCATGAACACGCCTGCCACGCCGCTTGTCGTCCGGCGCTACGGTCCCGGCGACGCCGCCATCCTGCTCGACACCCTGGCCGACGTCTGGGCCGAGGCCCACGCTGGCCACGACGACGTCGCCCGCGCCGGGTTCACCCCCGACTCCCTGCGCCGCCAGATCAGCGGGCACGCACCGCACGAGGAGTTCACCCTCATCGCCGCCTTCGCGGCCGGGCAGATCGTCGGCTTCGGGTACGGCTTCCGCTGCTCCCCTGCCTACTGGTACGGCGAACAGCTGTTGCCCGCCATCACCCCCGAGGCCCGCGACACCGACTCCCTCGCCGGCATCTGCGAACTCGCCGTCCGCCCCAGCTGGCAGGGCCAAGGCGTCGGCACCCGCCTCCATACTGCGCTGCTGGAGGCGCTGCGCACCGAATGGGTGTCACTGCTCGCGATGCCGGGCAACGACCCTGCCCGTCGGCTCTACGATCGGCTGGGATACCAGTACGCCGGACCCTACCGTCCTGGCCCGGACGGACCCGTGCTCGACCTCCTCCTGCTCCGGACAACCGCGTGACCGTCGCCGTTCCGGGCCGAGCAGGCATCGGTCCGACGTCCTGGAGCATCCACCACCGCCCCTGGGGAGCAGCATGACCGTCGGCCCAAAGTGGCTCCACCTCCACTGGCCGACCGAACTCCCCACCCCTCGGCTGTTGCTGCGCCCAGTGGAGACTGCGGACTCCCTACTGCTCCGTACCTTGTGGACCGACCCAGAGGTCCGGCGCTTCCTGGGCGGCCCCGTTCCTGCTGACCGCCTCGACCGGCGCCTTGTCGACGCCGCGAACCGGCGCGGCCACTTCACCGTCATCCTCACGGAGGCGGGCCAGGCGGTGGGCCGGGTGACGCTCGACCCAGACCACCGGGCCGCAGGCCGGGCCGAGATCTCGTACGAGTTCCTCCCCGCCTACGCAGGCCGCGGGTATGCGTCAGAGGCCGTGGGCACCGCGCTCACCTGGGGCACCCAGGCGGCCCTGGGCCATCAGCTGATCGCGGTCACCCAGGCCACGAACCTCCGGTCCCGACGGCTGCTGGAGAGACTCGGCCTCCTCGCCACCGAGCACCTCGTCGAGTACGGCCAGAGCCAGGTCCTCTACACCCTCGCACCTTCCAGGTGACCTTCCCCCGGTAGCTCCCCAGAAGCAGCTGGCCGGCTGCCGAACATCCGAACGGGCCAATCCCCCGAGGGCCCGCTCACAGTTGACCAACCGTGACCACTTCCATCACCACTCCGCCGCCGGTCCGCCGCGACCCGGACCTCGCTCTCGTACAGGCATCCACCGCAGCTGCGGCCACCTGGATCGGGGAACTCGCCGAGCGCCTGCCGCTGCGCCACGCAGACTCCTACCGAGACCTGGCAGAGGCGATCCGCGAGGTCGGGGAACGCCTCAACCCATGCGACGACCTCCTGGCCGGCATCGACGACGACATCCGCTGCCGCCTCGGCGCCGACGCCGCGCTCGGCTTCGCGTTCTCGGAGGAACGGCCCGCGCTCACCGACGGGGAGGTGACCGCCGTTGCCGCGCTGGCCGGACTCGTCCTCGTCATGCCGGAGCGCCTGACCACGCTCGACCTCGGCGCCGGACGGAGGATGCTGCGGCAGGTGTGCGGCCTCATCGACCAGGCCGTGGCAACCGGAAGGCAGGCGGCCGCCGGACCGGCTGGGGCCTAAGGATGCAGCCACCCTGGCGCGGCGTCGTTGGTCAGCCAGTGCGGGTGGACGTAGTGCCCCCGGGCCTCATCCAGGGCCCGGTCGATGTAGCGGTTCTCCCACCAGGTCAGGAGGACCGCCACGATCGCCATGCTCGCTCCACCGGCAAACACGATCAGCCCGGCGTTCTCGCACTGGCTGAGCAGACCGCGGACAAGAACGTCGATGCCCCCGGCCGGGCCTGGGACATCTGCGGGCGGGGCCAGGAGCCGCCCGAGTATGAAGGCGCCCAGGGCGGCGATCCCCCCGCCGGCTGCGGTTGCCGCGGACCGCCTCAGGATCTGGGCGGCGCCACTGTAGGACGCCATGAGCCCACCTGCCCCGCTGCCGGGGGCGAGCAGGTCGGGGTGGTGGGCGGCCAGCTCGGCAACGGCATCCCGGGTCACGGCCGGCAGGGCGGGATCGAAGACCGGCTGCGCTTCGGGCTGATGCTTGCTCAAGTCGGCCATCGCTTGTTCTCTTTCCCCGAGGTGGACAACCCCAGCATGCCCGGCGTGGTGGCCCCGAAGCGGCGGCGGGCCGGCCGGGGGCTACTGCTCCGCCCTCGACCGGCCCGACGGGCATGTTAGCGCCGCTGGCCGACAGCGATCAGCGCTTTTGTTCCCGGCCAGACCGTCTACGCCGGTGTGGGTTCGCCCACGGTCCATCCGCTGATGCCCGCAGCCGGTCCGCGCCAGGTGCGAACAGAGAACTGGTCACACCCCGACCGGTAGGTGACGTCGCGCAAGTGCACGAACGGGCTGTCCGTGTCCGGCCGTGCGGTGCGCTGCTCCTGGGCCCGGTCGTCGAGCGCCTGCATGGCCTCACCGGCGACACGCCGCACCCCGCTGGAGCGCTCCTTGAGTTCCCGGAGCGTCCGGAGCTCCCACTCGTCCAGGGTGATGACCGTTCCGGTGACGGTCGCGCCGGGAAGGAACAGGGTCACCACCACGGACTCTTCTGTGTGCTGGACGCCCAGGCGCAGGAGTTCGAGGTAGGGATCGGGGTGCCGACCGTCGCGGTTCTCCAGGGCCCGCAGACTGGCCTGGGCCGCGTCGCGCCACCCCATGCCCACCCCTCCGTTGCTGCCGGTACGTCAGCATTGTGACCCACGTAGCGGTGCGCCGGGGAGGATTCGGACCTCGGCCCGGCAACCAGGACCACCCCAGCCCCGGCAACCACCCCGGGTGCCGAATCAGCTGAACGGGGGCTGGCCCTGCGGCCAGCCCCTTTGACCCGGCGGCGCTGCGCCCGGTGGCGCGGTGACTTGGACGAGGATCAGGCGGTACGGGCGGCGGTGATCCAGGCCCAGAGCCGCGCCCACCAGCGAGTGGGCCGGGCAGCCGCGATCGCGGCGGCCGCCGCGGCGGCTTTGCGTTCCTGTTCGGCAGCGGCTTGTTCCTCCCGTTCGGCGGTCAGGGCTTCCACGGCAGCGAGCACCTGGTCGTGCTCGTTCGCCATGCCCCACGGCCAGTCCTCGCGGCCGACGGGCAGAAGCTCGACGACGCGTGCCCAGCCGCGGGCCTCGGTGAGCGCCCGGGGCTCGTGCGCGTCCGGCATCTCCGCCTTGGAGTCGTAGCACTCGACCATGACGCCCGGCGCCAGTCCCACCACGACGGTGTATCGCTGCCGATACCGGTCGATCTCCACGCTCCACCATGTCGTCCCGTGCCAGACCGCGAAGTGCTGGTTGGAGTAGGTGCCGTTGTGCTCGCGCAGCCACTGGGCGACGGTGCTCCGGCTCCACGCGAGAGCGGCCTGGAGGTTCGGGAAGACGATCCACTGGTTGGACTGGTCACCGAACCAGGTCTCGCGCAGTACGCCCAGCACGCTGGTGCGGCCGAACGGTCCGAGGTCGGTGGAGACGACCTGAGTGATCTCTCCGCGGTGGGGCAGCTCGTACTCCACGGTCCCGGAGTTGATGGCGGTGGCGAACTCGGGATTCTCGTAAAAGCGCCCGGTGACAGCGTCCTGCGCGTAGCCCTGCTGGCCGGTCCCGACGGTGTCGTGCGTTGTCATGTGGACGTCCTCTCTAAAAGCTGTACGACGATGCTGAAGTTCGGAAGCTGATCCGGGGCGGCCGTCCGTGCGGTGGTGCCGACTGAAAGGTCGCCACCCAGGGGCGCCGGCGGCGGTCAGCGGTCACCGCGGCGGGCGACCACAGCGGTGACGACGGCCGCCAGGACCCCCAGGGCCCGGTGCGCTGCCTGGTCAAGCTCGAACAGGGCGGTGCCAGGCCCACCATGGTCGGGTGCCTCGCCCGGTGTGCGGACCACAGTGGCGGTCTCCAGATAACCGCCCTTGCCCAGGCAACGGGCAACCGCGGTCAACGGCCGGCGCCGGTCGATGACGGTGTGGGTGACCAGGGTGATGGCGGTGCCCGCGAGCCAGGCCCGCGCCGGCAGCCGGTAGCCCAGGGCCCGGGTGACGGCGACCCCGGCGGTGAGCTGCACGCCGCTGTAGGTGAGACCGTGGCGAGCTGCGCACAGCCAGCCGAGGGTGCCGGCCTTCACCGTGCGCACGTGTGGGTCGGCGATGTCCGCCTCGGTGGCGACGGTGCCGTCGAGCCGGACGCGCGTGGTGCCGTGCAGGCCCTTGAGCACGGCGTCGCGGCTGAGCTGGCACCACTGGTCGGCAAGTCCGTGAACAGCCTCGAAGGTGGTGGAGAGCAGTCCACCGAGCGCCGCGAACTTCAGGGCCCGGCTGGTGACGCCGAATCGGGTCTGGGACATCATGGGTTCCTCGTTCCTCGTGGACGATGGGCGGTCCCGCGGTGGCTGGCTGTCCGGCCAGGAAGTCCCGGCCACCGCGGGGCCGTTGTACAGGTGCCTGGCGGGTGCAGGCGGCTCCGTCGTTCAGGTCTGATGGTGACGTTCACGACGTCGCGAGGTTGCCCACCCCTGGGCACTGGGGATGTGGCCTCAGTCACTGGGCCTGTAATGGCGGGACTCCCGGCCCGGAACCCGACCCGCGAGCAGGACCACGAACCCTGGAACGCGAGAGGCCCGCCACCTGTCGGTAACGGACCTCCTGTGCTCCACATTGGGTCCGCAGACACTCAAGCGCGCCCGCGCCCCTGCTGCAGTACCTTGCGGTAGTCCTCGCAGAGGCCCTGGTAGAGGCCTTTGTACTTCTCGATCTCCGCCTCCAGCACGAGGATTCTCCGCCGGGCGGCCTGCTCAAAGTCCTCGCACGTGCAGTCCGCATCCGGATCGTTGGCCCTGGCCGCGCAGCCGGGGACGAGGTACTCCTCGCCGCCGGGGCCGCGGGCGGTGTGGCAGGGGGCCGTGATGCCGGCTTTGCTGGTCCAGTGGTCGTACGGCACGCGTCTTCTCCGGGTGGGGCGGGGTGGTGGTCAGCGCTGGGGCCGGTGTTCCGCGGGTCGTCGTCGCACGGGACGGGACCGAGGCTGTCGCTCACGATGCCGCCGAGGCACAGGCCGCTCGTCGCGTTTGTGGTGCAGTCGGTGCGGTCGAGCCCTCAGGTGGCGGTGGACCGGCCCCTGATGGGCTGGTCCACACCGCACGGGGGGACTTGCTCCTTACGGGCGGCCGTCGGCGCAGGCCTCGGCTTCCTGGTCGATGTCGTCAGCGGGTTCGCCGTCGGTCCGGCTGTCGGGGAGGAACTCCTTGATGGCGAGATCCTCGCCGAGGACGGAGCACGGGTCGTTGTCCTCGGCGCCGGGGGACTCGGGCAGGCCGTTGGCGGGGCCGCCCACGAGCGCGACCAGGTCGCCGATGCTGTGGACCTGGACTGGCTGCTCGCCGTCCTGGACGAGCAGGTAGGTACGGCTCCGGTAGCCGTCGTGGACGGTGGGGCTGGGGACGGACAGCAGGTGCGCAGTGGAGGTGATCTCGCACCTCGCGCTGCCGTCCGCCATCCCTTCCCAGTTGTCGGTCTTGGTGAGGGAACCGCAGCCGTAGTCGAGGATGGAGGCGCCGGAGGCGGCGCGCTGCGCGGCGTCGGCGACCAGGTCGGCGGCCAGCTGCTGCGGAGTCGGAGCGGGGGCGGCCTCCGGGGCCAGGCCGCGGTAGTCGACGCCGAGGCGGCGGCGCAACGGGGCGAGGACCTTGTAGATGGTCTGGTCGGTGAGGAGGGCGGCGAGGGTGCCGGTGGCGAGGGCGGCGGTGATGCGGGTTTCGGTGGGGCGGGTGTGGAGGGCGCGGTAGGTGGTGAGGCCGGTCGCGGCGGCGGCGGTGACGGTGGCGATGTTGTCGGCGGTGTCCAGCGCGGTGCGGGTGAGGCGGGTGCGCAGGGTGTCGGTCATTGGGAATCTCCGTGGTGGGTGTGTGTGTGGCGTACTGCTGGTGGGTGCTGGCCGGGGGTTCTGTCAGTCCTCGGGCCCGTCGTCGTTGGGCTCGTAGGCGGTGACCCAGACCGTCACGCCGTCGATCTCGGCGGTGGCGCGGTGCTCGGCGGACATGAGGCCGCCCTGGGTGACGATGACGTCGGTACCGACGGCGTTGGCCCAGTCCGCGACTGCGCGGGTAGCGCCGTCGACCAGGACCAGCTCCAGGAGGGGTGTGGTGTCGCCGACGCCGTCGGTTCCGCAGGCGTGGATCAGCTCGACAGGCAGCGCGGGATGGTGGCTGAGGATCTTGTCGGCGATGCGGGCGGCGGTGAGGGAGCGTTCGGCGTCGGCGAGGAGGCGGTCCGGGGTGGTGGCGGTGGCCATGGGTTGCTCCTGTGGGTTGGCGTGACGGGGTCTGTGGCGGCTTGGCTGGGCGGGTACTGACGGGCGGGCCGCGTAGGTCCACTTGGGGCGGGCTGGACGCGGGAGTGGGGCTTCGGTATCTGGTACACCGCGAACGTTGATGGATTCCTTGATGCGGGCACCACCGCCTGGTCACGGTTGCGTGACGTCCGGTCATCAACGTGGGACCGGGCCCCGGTCCCACGTTGATGACCGGCCCGGAAGGGGGTCGGGCGGCGCAGCCGGGCATCGGCCGCGCCCGGGGCGTGCTTCGGGCGCTCAGGTCCAGATGCCGGTGGGGTCGTCGCTGAGCGGGCCCGTGTGGGGGCTCCGCTCCGTGACCCGGCCGTCCGGGTTCAGCAGCGCGAGGAGCAGCTGGGTGACGGCGGGGTAGCCGACGCGGATCCACGGCTGGGGGCAGCAGTCGTAGATTCCCTCGACGGTGGGGAGGATCGGGGTGCGGCCGCGGTGGTCGGTGGTGCAGGTGGGCGCGATTGCGGTCAGGCCGTCGAAGCGGACCGTGCGCCAGGTGCCGGGCAGCGGTCGGCGGGCGGCGCTCTGGATCTCGTGGTGGGCGGCTGCTCGCAGCGCGGCGAGGTCGGGCTGGTCGGTCATCTCGGGGGGCTCCGTAGCTGGGTCGGGGCCCGCACCGGGCGCCTGGTCGGCAGCGTGGGCGCCGGCGGAATTCGTGCCGCCGGTGCCCGCAGTGGGTGTGGCTGCCCGGTGCGGTGGGATCGCGGATGGCGCTCTGGTCAGAGGGCGGTGCAGCGCCAGCAGCTGCGCTCGGCGGTCGCGGCGCTGTCGGTTACGGCCTGCAGGCCGGCGGCGTTGGACACCGTCGTCCACGTGCTGGCCGCGCAGTGCGGACAGACGGTCTCGGCCTCGAAGCCGCCCCAGGGGCTGGCGCCCGGGGTGTAGCTGATGGTGACGGCTCCGCCCGGGCCGGGGAAAGTGCCGTAGATGCTGCCGTTGTGAAGGGGCGGATCCCACGTGAACAGCCGTGCGACCGGCTCACCGAAAAGGACGCGGGCCTCGGCCTCGACTCCGGCGTGCTGCTCCTCGCGCTCGCGCTGGCGGCGCAGGAGGCTGGCGATCAGCGGCAGCCGGTGCGTGTGCAGGACGTCGGCGAAGCCCTCGCCTTGCAGGCCCGGCAGGTCGGCGAGGATCTGTGCGTACTGGTCGCGGATGAAGTCGTCGGGCACCCGCAGGCCGGGCGGCCGGGCAGAGTTACGGGCCAGCGCGACGTCGAGGCTCGTGTCCACGACGAGAGCCACTGCGGGAACTCGGTGCTGCTCGGCCAGGGCGAGGAGGGGCTGGCGGAACTGCTGCTCCGCGTTCGTGGCGTCGATTACTGCGCTGCGACGCAGGGCCAACCGCGACCCCAGCAAGGTGAGCAGGACCTCCCAGACGAGAGTGCTGACACTCTGGTCCGCGCGGTCGCCCGTCGCCAGGCCCCTCAGCTGATCGGAGCTCAGGACGTCGTCCGGGCCGAATGCCTCGGCGAGGGCCGACTTGCCCGCGCCGGGAACGCCGATGAGCACCAGCAGGCACGGGTTGGGCAGGTCAAGCTCGGCCAGAGTTCGGGCAGTCGCGTCGCTCACCGCGAAGTGGTCCGGGATGTCCGGGTGGTTGTCAGGCTGGCCTTCGTCGCTGGGCTGCGTGGTGGCGCGGGCGGTGGTCGGGTCCATGGGGGCCTCCTGGCCGTGTCGGTGGTACCGGGTGTGCGGGGAGGGGTTTCGCGTCGTGGGGCGGCGGCGGGTCAGGTGCGGGCCGGCGGCCACAGGGCCCGGTCCACTGGGGCCAGGGCCCGCCGGTCGGCCGCGCTTACCTTGCGTTCGAGGCGGTCGTGCGGCGCCGCGTCCCAGATCAGTGCCTGGTGGAGCAGGTAGTCCGCGAGATCGCGCCTGGTGGCGGCATAGTCCAGGTCCGTGAGGCTGAGGTCGTGCGGGGTGTCGGCCATGGGGTCTCCGGGTCGGGCCGTCGACGCGGTGCACGGAACTGGCACCGCGACGACGGCGAGTTGGTCAGGGAGGGCTGAGGCAGCCGGCCACGAGGGCGATCAGGTCCTCGGAGGCCTTCGCGGCCTCGGCACGGGCGAGGTCGGGCTGGGCCTGGTCGGCCGCGTTGCACATGCAGTAGGCGCCGTTTCGGCCGCGCGGGCGGGTCCGACGCGGTGCCGGAGCGGGGGCGCGGGTTGTCGAACGGTTTCGTGTTCGTGAGCGGGCCGGCCGAGGAACGGCGAAGCAGGCGGCACGGCCGTCATGCCCGACCGTCGTGCTGCTGGCGGCGGCCTTTACCGCGGCCGTTCCGGGACCGGTGGCACACAGCGCGTTCGGGACGTGGTTGCTCACCGGTCCGGGGCGGGGACTTCAACAGGTCAGAAGAGATGGGTGATCAGACCGTGCGGCCACGCGAGGCAATCGGCAAGGGCGACCAGGAGCATGGACGGCGGGACCCAGCTCCGTGCGACCCGGGTCAGCCCGGGCGAGAGCTCACCGGCGCGGGCGAGCTGACGAACCAGCAGCCACCCGCCGAGGACCGCCACGAGGAGGACCTTGTGCCCGAAGGGACCGTTGAGCAGCTGCCACTCGGCGCGCAACGTGGCGTACAGCAGCCCGGCGGCGGTCGGCACCAGCAGGCACCAGGCGGACCAGCGCAGGACGCGCCGCACCCGCTGGTGCGGGCGGGTGTCGGGATTCCCGCCTTCGGGGCTGCTCATCGGCCGCCGTTTCGGGCCGGGGTGGACGGCTTGGCCTGTCCGGCGGGCGGGGCGGGTGTCTTGCTGAGGTTCACGCCGGTTCCGGTGGCGCTGGGCGGCGGCGAGGGCCGGTGCGGTACTGGGGCCGGGTTCGCGGGCCGGTAGGTTGCCGGCCCGCAGCCGGTGGCGACGGCGCCGGCGAGCACGGTGCCGGCCAGCATCAGGGCAAGACGTTTCATGGGGTCCTCCAGGCTGATGGAGCGTGGTGGGTGGCGTTCGCCGGGGAGTTCGCCGGACACGGCTCCCGGCCGTGTCACGGTGTGGTGTCTTCGTGAGCGGCTGGCGGAGTCCGGTCGGGACTGGATGCGCGGGTGCGCAGAGAGAATGGAGCCGAGGCCGGGGGCCGGAGCGGGGCTCGCGGTTTCCTCCCGAGGCTTCTCCGGGTTTGGTGTCCCGGATGGCGCGCGTCCTGGGTCTTGAGCCCGTGCCGGCCGGTGCCGGTGGACGCGCGGGCGAGGTCAGGCCTCGCCGGTGTCGCGGTACTGCTTGGTCTTCTTGAGGACGTGGTCGCGGGTGTAGCCGGTCTCCTTGACGGCGTCGACCTGCATGGCCTTGCCGCTTCGGATCACCTCGTCGATGCCGCGCCACATCGCGGCGTCGGCGTCGGCCTTGGCGTCGTCGGCGTCCTTGTGGATCTGGTCGCGCTGCTTTTTGAGCTCGGCGATGAGCCTGCGGCCGTCGGCTCGGGTTTCCTTGTCGGGTTGGACCATGAGGTGCTCCTGGCGGTCGGGTGACTGCGGGTGTGCATTCCGGTTGGATGCATACCCGCAGTCTGCCTTGTCGCCGGCCGACGCGGGCGCCGTGGTGGTCACTCGATGGTCCAGCCGCCGTTGTGGGCGGCGTGTTCGGCGTCGTTCGCGAGCAGGATGGCCAGGCGCCTCCAGCCCGGGAGGGTGAACCAGCGCATCCGGCGTACGGCCAGGTGCAGCGCGTACTTGATCTGCTCGGCCTGGCTCGGCGTGAAGGTGAGGGCGTCGCGGTAGTCACCGTCAAGGGCGGTTAGGAACGTCCGGATGGTGGCGGTGTCGCCGACGCCGGCCAGGCGAAGCCGCGTGGCGAGCTGCTGGGTGGTGCGGCAGCTGCGGTGTCCGGTGTATTCGCCCCAGTGGATGCCCATGATCGTTCCCTCCGGTGGAGCGGGAGGTGTTCCCGCCTCGCCAAGTATGCATTGTCAGGGTATGCATGTCCAGAGAATGCATACTCGGACAATGCCTTCGAGGGTCGCGCCGGTCCGCCACGCGAAGCCAGGCGGACGCCTGCCGGAAGCGTCGGCGCACCCGCGTCCCAAGCGGGGCGAGCGGCCGGGACACGGGCGGGCCCTGTTACGAGGGCGGGCCGGGCTGGTCGAAGCCGGCGTAGGACACCGTGTCGGTCTGCGGACGGTGCATCAGCGCACCGGCGGCGACCAGCAGTACGGCGAGGGCTCCCGCGATGCCGGCCTGCGGGCACCCGCAGCAGTGGGCCAGCTGTGCCGCCGCCGGGGCCGCCGACCAGAACCTGGTCACGGCGGGCCCAGCCTGGGAGGCGCCCGCGATCAGGTGGCAGGGGACCCTCACCAGGGCGTCTTTGGGAAGTGCTGCCGCAGCACGGCCAGGCGGGACGCACCGACCCCTTCCGGGTGCCGGACCCGGGCATGGGTCTTCGCCCAGTTCCCCCTGAACTCCACGGCCTTGTCGTCGATGAGTCCGGCCGAGCCGAACTTTCGGTTCGTCACCAGGATGGTCCCGGGCACCAGCCAGTACTCCTGGTCGGGCCGATAGTCGTCGACCACCGTGCGGATGCCGGAGTGCAGGGTGACGAACTCCGCGACGGCCTGGTGAAACCGCCTGCCCCTCGCTGTCAGCACGAAAATGCAGTAATCCTGGATCAGCTCCTGGAGCGCTTCCATGGAGCCGGGGACCGGGTCGCCGTAGACCTCGCCCCCCATCCAGCCGCGGTGGTCCGTCCGGTGCAGGACCCCGTCGAAGTCCACCGCCATCGTGTAGGTCGACGGCAAGTCGGGCAGGTGCAGCACCCGCGAAGCGCCGCTGCGGGCCGGGGGCAGGGTCACCCAGCCGGGGCGGTTGTCCTCCTCGGCCTGCTGCGCGGTGCCAGCGGTTGCGGCCACGCCGCGGGCCCCACGCTTCTCGTGGCTGCCCGTCAGGACGGCCGCGGCGGCCTCGTCGCGGTCGCCGGCGGTCTTGGTCTCGGTGTTCAAGGGTGCTCCTCGTGATGTGGTGCACGCCCGGTCGGCGGCCGTCGCCGCAGAGCACGTGCGCCCGCCGCACCCTCTGCGGGTGTGGCGGGCGCACGGTGCTCCTGTCACCAGGGGCGGGCGAGATCGTCGGTGGTGTCCCGTTCGAGAGACGGTCCCTGCCTGCGGCCCCCAGAGGCGGCGGGCAGGGCGGGTCGGAGCCGGTTGTGCGGCTCAGCCACGGGCCCCAGGGCTGTCCGGGAGGCGATCGTTCCAGGCGACGGTGACGAGGCAGCCCACGTGGTCCCAGGTGTTCGGGTGGGGCTTGCCCGGGTGGTGGTAGCCGATGTGGACGTCGCGGTCCCGAACGGGCTCGCGGCCGCGCAGTTCGGTGGTGACGAGGCGGGCGGGACCGGCCTTGATGGGCTTGGTGTAGGGATCGTCGAGCCGGCCGGAGCCGGAGCCGTTAGTGAGCCAGCCGCGGATCGAGGTGCGGACGAGGCCGTCACGGTCGGGTGCTTCTTCGGTCACCTGCCAGTCGGCGATCACCAGCTGCGTGCCGTCGGTGAAGCGGAGGGTGCCGCGCTCGGTGTCGGCAACGTGGTGGTCGGGGGTGTTCCAGTCGCGCATGGCGATCTCTCCTGTGAGAGGTGAAAGAGGGGGTGGGGTGCTGCGGAGTGGTGGTACCGAGAGGGCACCACCGGCGGAGTCCCGGGGCGGGAAGCGGTCGCTTCGCCGGCCCCGGGTAGCGGGGAGGATCGCGTCCCGCAAGGGGGCGCCCGAGGGGACGGGCGCCGGGCGGGCCCGGTCAGTCGAGGGCGATCCACAGGGGGAAGGCGCTACTGGCGACGGCGCTTCGGAGCGCCGCAAGGAGCGCTTCGTCGCCGACCGTCCGGGCGATGTGCACGAGGATGCCCATCTCCGCCGGACCGAGGTCGACGCGCACCCGCGCACCGTCCTCGGCGGCGAGGCGGTGCATGGTCCGGCGCAGCACAGGCAGCGGCCCGTATCCCGGGATGGGGGTGCCGTCCGGCTCGTAGATCCGGCCGAGGATGGCGAAGTCCCCACGGAAGGCCTCGACGATCACCCGCCAGCGGACGGCGGAGCAGTGGATCACGGCTTCCGGCCGGTATCGGCCGTCGGCCCGGCAGGTGACGGAACGTGAGAGAAGTGCGTCTTCACGGCGCTGTGCACGGCGCCGCTGCAGGCGACGAATCGGGTTCACCGAAGGGGTTCTTCCTTCCATCCCTGCGGGCACCGGAAAGAGGACGGTGGGGGCTGGTCGACCGCCCAGCGTCCGATGACTCTGCGGAGTTGTCTTGGCCTGGCCGGTTCGGGTGCCCGGCGGCTGGCCGGCAGTCGGCAGATGGCGTTCACCGGAGGGCCGGTCTCTGCTCGACGGGCTGCTCTGAGGCTGCTCTGGGCCTGCTTCCCGGCTGCTCCGTTGCCGGTGGCGGGGGAGGTCGAGAGCAGCCTCCGAGCAGCCACAGAGCAGCCACATCTAGCTACTGACCTGTGGTTTAGCAGGTCGAGCAGGCAGGCCTCGGGGCCGCCTGCTCGGCGCTAGGAGGGCTGGCACCTGGACCTCGCGGGGCCGGGTGCCGGCGGGTGGCGGGCTGGTCCCGAGGGAGGTCCGCGAGCGACAGTCAGGCCGTGGCGGGCAGTGTTTCCATCCCCTGTCCGGCACCCTCGATGCGGCCACGCTGAGTGACCAGCCAGGCCGCAGCGGCGGACACCAGCAGACCCTCGCGGGGCCGGGTGCCGGCGGGTGGCGGGCCGCCCCCGAAGGGGGCCTGCCACGCCAAGTCAGGCCGTGGCGGGCAGTGCTTCCATCCCCTGTCCGGCACCCTCGATGCGGCCACGCTGAGTGACCAGCCAGGCCGCAGCGGCGGACACCAGCAGGCCCTCGTCGACGAGGGTCAAGGACGCGGAGTCGATGTCGGTCATGAACTCCGCCGCGTCGAACGGGCGGATGTAGAGGACCGGCGCGTACTAGATGAGCTCCTTCGTCTCCAGCTCGACCAGGAGCAGGTGGCCCTCCGGGGCGTGGCCACGGTCGTCGACGACGCGGCAGATCTTGGTGTGAGCCGGGTCGCCGGTCAGGTAGAGGTCGATGTCGCGGTAGAGCACGTACGTGCCGGAGCCGATCTTGCGGGAGGGCGCCGTAACGGCGCCCGGGGTAGCGGAGTTGGGCTGCATGGTGCTTCTCCTTGCTCGGGTTCGGCCGGTCGGCCGGCCCCGGCTCCGCCCCGGCGCCCGGCCCGGCTGGGTGCCGGGCCTGCGGTGCGGGGGCGGGGCCCGGGCTGAGCGGCCGGGCGGGTGTGTGCGCTCGGGGTGAGCGGTACGGAAGAATCGGGGCCGCACCGGGGACGAGACCGGTGCGCCACACCTTCGGGTGACTGGCCCCGGGGTGTCTCCTTCATCCCGGGGCCGAGCGTTTTCCGGTTACTAAGAGCGAGCGCCGCTCAGCGGGCGCAGGCCCGGCTCGTCGGCCTCGATCGCGTCGCGCACGCGCTGGCAGGTGCCGCGCGTCCCCTCCTCAGTGCCGTTCAGCAGACCCTGGGCGGTGAGCACCGCGTAGATCTGCTTCGCGGTCGGGCGCGTGCGGAGGGCGTCGTAGAGCGGGCGAACGGCGGCCTTGCGCTTCATCAAGAGCGCCTTGGCGCTCAGCACCTGCGCGTCGTGGGCGTCGCCGCTTTCCAGGGCGCGCATCGGCCGCTCAGGGTGAGCGCTACCACCCTCCTGATCTGCAGAGATCGCGCGCTCATGTGAGCGCGCGCCGTGAGCGGCCTGTGCGGGAAGCGAGACCGGGTGAGCGGAGGGGGCTTCGTACTCGCTCACCGGCGGGCGTGGGGAGCCGCCTTCGTGAGCGCCGACCGTGTCCGGGATGAGCGGGCCGCTGGCGGGTTCCGGCGTGTTCCGCTCATCGTGAGCACGCTTACGCGCGGCCTTGACGTGCTCTTCGAGTTCGTGGACGCGCCAGATCACGATGGGCACGACCATGGCGAGCGGCACTGCCAGTGCCCACTGGATCTGCCACTCTCCGTTAGCGTCCGGCGCGACGCCGAGCATGTGCAGGGAGGCGAGCAGGCTGGCGATCTGGCACATCGTGACCACTGTGAGCGCGATGCGGGTCTCGACCTTTGCCTTGGCCCGGGTGGCCTCCACCAGCCACACGTCCACGCAGATCGCGAGTGCCCAGGCCAGGTAGTCGCCGGCCCCGGCCATCTGCGCGAGGTCGTGCTCGTGCCGGGCGGTGTAAGCCACCCCGCACCACAGCACGATCTCCAGCCGGGTCGGCCGGCGCGCCCACAGCCGTCGCATCGCGCGGCGGAACCTGCCGTTGTGCCGGGCCTCCGCCGCCGCCTCCCGGCGCTGCTGCTCCGCCCGCAGCTCCTCCAGCTTGGACTCGGCCTGCTGGACGCGGGCCTCGGCCTTGCTGGCGGCTTCCTCGGCGTCCGAGGCGAGCTTGTCGGCGTCCTTCTGGGCTTTGTTGCGGATGCTCTGAGCCTCGCCCTCTGCCTTGCCCCTCGCGGTGGCCGCAGCGTGCCTGTCTCCGGCGATGCTCTCCTCGGCCTTCTTCCGGTGCCGGTTGACCTCCTCGATGCCGCGGGAGCGGATGGCGTCGGCCTCCTCGGCGGCTTCCTTCCGGATGTCCACCGCCTCGGCCTGCGCCTGCTCGCGCAGCTGACGCGCGTCGTCCTGGGCGTCCAGCCGGATGGCGTCGGCGTCGGCACGGGCGGTCTCGATGACGTGCTCGCCCTGCTGTTCGGCCTCGCAGCGGGTCCGGTCGGCCTCCTCGGCGGCGTCGGCCAGGATCTTGCGGGCGGTGGCGGATGCTGTGGTGCGGATCTCCTCGGCCGTCTGGGTGGCGCTGTCCAGGGTGGCCTCCGCGGTGGTGATCGCGTCCAGGTGGATCCGGCTCGCCTGCCGGTGGCGCTCGGCCACGATCAGGTCGGCGCCCTCGCGGGCCTCGTCGGCGCGGACGCAGACCTGGGTCAGGTAGGCCTTGGCCTGCTCGATGCGCGCCTGGACGTCGGCCAGCTCGTCGGCGGCCCGGTTGCCGGTGGCCTCGGCGTCGCGCTCGGCCTTGCGCAGCAGCTGGTTGGCCGTCGCCTGCGCCTCGTCGGCGATGGTTGCGGCGCGGGTGCGGGCCTGCTCCTCGGCCGCGGCAACCAAGGCCTTGGCCTCGTCGTTGGCGTCGGCGCGCACCTTGCCAGCGGCGGTCTCGGCCTCCTCCAGCAGCTGCGCAGCGCGCTGGGTGGCGTCCTCGACCAGGCGGTCCGCTGCGGCGTGGCCTTCGGCGGTGGCCTGGTCGCGTTCGACATCGGCGGCGGCCATGGCTTCGGTGGTGATGTGCTCGGCCTGGCGGCGTGCTGCGGCGAGGATCTGCTCGGCCTGCCGGTCGGCGGCGGCGGTCAGGCGGTCGGCGCTCTCGGCGGCCTCGGCGCGCAGCTGCTCGGACTCCTCGCTCCACTGGGTGGCGGTGGCGATCTGGCGGTCGGCGTCGGCGACGGCCTGGGCCAGGAGCTCGCCGGCGTTGCGCTCGGCGGTGGCGAGGAGCTCTCCGATCTGAGCCTGGGCGGTGGCGAGGATCTGCTCGGCGGTGGGCGGGGAAGGGTCCTGCTGCGTGGCGTCGGGCTTGGACCGGGTGGACGGGGTCGACTTGGCGGCGGGCCGGGTACGGCGGGCGTTGGTGCGGGCCATGGTGTTCTCCCGTTCTGGGGGGTGGCCGGGGAAAGGAGCGGGGCCGTCCGGCCGGAGCACCGGCAGGACGACCCCGAGGGGGCGAGAGTCAGTGGCTGTCCCGGGCGGCCTTGGCCGCCCTGAGGACACCTTCAAAGGTGGAGAGCTTGTAGCCGGAGGCGTTGCGCTGGTCCTCGACGGCCCCGAGGCTGACGGTGTTACCGCAACCGGCGTCTTTCAGCAGCTTGCGCAGGACGTCAGGGGTGATACCGGCGAACTCGCCCGGGCTGGCGTTGGGGTTGTCCTCGTCCGGCTCCTCGTCTTGGCCGCCGATCTGGGCGGCGAGCAGGGCGATGGTGGCGCGGTCGGTGTCGAGTTCGCGCAGGGCGTCGACACAGGCGCGTACCGCGCGGATGCCGGTGGGCTCGGTGATGCGGACGTCGCCGACGGCGTCGCCGGTGAGCGTGCCGTCGCGCTCGCGCATGGCGCGGGCTCGCTCGCAGATCTCGTCGAACTCGGCGCTGGTGAGGAAGTCGGTGGACAGGATCTCCCACCGGTGTCCGACGGCGACGACGGTGATGCCGACGTGATCCTCGGTCAGGACGCTGGAGTCCGCGCCGTTGTCGGAGGCCAGGTCGCCCAGGCACATCCGGCTGGAGCGCTTGTCTGGGCAGCGCACTGAGACCCGGACACCGAAAAGATCGCGAAATCCCGTCGGGACCTCTTCGCCGTCGGGTCGCTGGCTGCCGCAGATCAGGAACACCCCGGCCGCAGGTCCGCCGCGCAGGAGGTTCTTCAGCTTCTCCAGCGCGCGGGCCCGCCGCTTCGGGGTCATCGCCAGCAGGTAGAGCTGGAGCTCGTCGATGACCGCGAGCAGGATCGGCATGCCGTGATGGCGGGCCAGCTTGGGGGTGAGGCGTCCTTCGGGCACCAGGGAGACGTCCAGGTCGCCGAAGTCCCGGTAGCGCTGCTCCATGTCCTCGACCAGCTCGTCGAGCATGGCTTCGAACCGGGCCAGGTCTTCCTCGCCGGTGCCCTCGGTGAAGCGGTGGGCGACCTTCTTGGCCGACTTCCAGTCGGCGCCCTGCTTGCCGTTGGCGAGGTAGAGGCGCAGGCCCGGGTCCAGCAGGGCGGCGGCGACCGCGACGCGCATGGCGAAGCTCTTGCCGAAGCGCATCATGCCGCTGAAGAACATGCTGGTGAAACCGCCGGCGAACTGCGTGAGGAGGGAACGGCGCTCGGCCAGGATGGTCTTGCCGAACGGGACACCGCCCCAGAAATTCCAGGTAGCGGCGAGGACCAGCGGGCTCTGGTCGTGACCCACCGCCAGGTAGGGGTCCTCGTCGGCGACCCAGACCTGCATCCGGCGCCCGTGGCCGCCCTCGGCGGCGGGCACTTCCCGGATGGCCAGCTGGGTGACCGGCACGGAGAGCTCACCGGCGATGACGTCCGCCTTGGCCAGGGCGTGCCTGACCAGCTTTCCGCCGCCGACCGGCAGGTCGACAGTGGTGACGAACCCGTTGCCGATGGAGTAGTCCGGGGCGTCGATGACCTGCACGCCCAGCGGGAGCTTGCCCCTGCGGGCGGGCGGCAGCAGGCCTGCGGCGGTGAGCGCGGCATTGAGCAGCACGATCTCCTCGTCCGGCTCGTCGGCGTCGGCGGGGGCGTGCTGTTCGTCGGCGGGGGCGTTGGCCGGTCCGGGGCTCGCGGCGTTGTGGGTGGCGCCGGGCTGTGCGGGATCCGGACCCGGGGCGGCGGGGGCGTCGGCGCTCTGGCCGGCGGCGACCGTGCTCTTCCCGGTGTCCGGCTGGTACTTCAGGGCCTCGATCTCGGGATCGGCTGAGCGCCATCCGGTGAACCGGCCCTTGGCCCACGCCGCCGTGAGGACCCCAGCAGCAGTGATCTCCATGAGCAGCGGGCCGATCTGGAGCTCGGCGAATCCCACCACGAGGCACAGGGCCGCCGTCCGCCACCGGCGTCCGTTGGCCACCCGGCGGCGGTGGCTGGCCAGTTCGAGCTCGTTCGGCTCGAAGTGCCCGAGGTAGAGCTGCTGCTCTATCTCGCGGGCTGCCGCCAGCAGCTTGCCGGCGGCAGCCCGGTCTTCGGCGGCGGCCTCCAGCAGCTTGGCAGCGGCCTGGCGGTCCGCCCCGGCCTGGCGCCCGGCCTTCATCGGGTCCGTCCCGCTGGCGGCCTTGGTGATCCGGTCGACGGCGGTGGCGGCCTGCGTCTGCAGGGCCATGGCCTGGGCGGTGGTGGTGTCGGCCTGCGTCTGCAGGACCTTGGCCTGCTCGACCAGGCTCGCGGCCGCCGTCTTCTGGGCGGACTGCCACTGGGCGTAGCGGCGGTTCAGCAGGTGGGTGCGCAGGTGCGCTTCGCTGAGCTTGCCGCCGTTGAGCCAGGCACCGCGTTCGGCCACCAAGACGCTGAGGCCGGTGCGAGTGGCGGCGATGTTACGGACGACGACCCGGACCGTGCCCCGGGCCAAAAACACGGCGGCCGTAGCGGCCCGGCCGGGGCGGCGCTCGGTTCCGCGCTCCTCGTCGGGGATCGGGTTCGGCTCTTCGTCGTCGACGAACTCGGCGTCGATGACCAGCGGTTCGGGCAGGTGGGTGGTCACGGTCCTCCTCCAGCGGGGACGTCGGGGAGCTTCGGGGGTGGTGCCGGCACAGGGCCGGGCGGTGACGGCCGCCCACGTCCGCAGCACGCGAAGGCGGTGCGGAGCATGGGCGACCGATGGCGTCCGGGCGTGCGTAGGCCGTCAGTTGATGGCGTCGACGAGCGCGGCACCCGCGTTGTTGACGGCGGGGATGATGGTCGCTGCGACGACGCCGCCGAGCGTCGCGGACAGGCCGAGCAGGATGCCGGAGACCATGCCGACGCGCATGCGGGCCCGGGCCTCCTGCGGGATCGGCTTCCAGGCGGCGATGACCGCGACGGTGATCAGGAGCAGCACGATGTTGCCCGCGCCGTCGAGCTCCAGGGGGTTGGCGCGGGTGTTGAGGGTGGTGGTGCCGCCGGTGAGGCCCCACATCGCGAACGAGCCGGCCCCGTTGCCGAGGAAGGTGATGGCGCCGGTGAAGGCGCCGATCAGCCCGCTGGTCGTGGCGGTGGCCAGGCTGCCGTAGGCCATGCCGGCGGCCAGCGGAACGAGCTCGGTCGAGTTCTTCAGGATGGCTTTGTGGTTCTTGATGTGGGCGCCGCCGAACCGCGTCACGTGCCAGACGGGGATCGCGAGTCCGACCAGCAGACCGCCCATGGTGAGGCTGGTCGCGGGAACGTTCCACATGAGGTGTTCTCCTCCACTTGGGATCGGGGTGGGTGTGCGAGATGCCGCTGCCTGCCGCGGTTCGGGCGGCGGGCACCGTGTGTGAGCAGCGGGTTTCAGTGGACTTGCCAGGCGAACAGCACCTGGTCCCCGGCGTGGTTGAGCCAGGGGATCAGGGTGATCGCCGCGAGTCCGGAGACGCCGCTGGCCAGGCCGAAGGAGGTGCCGACGACCGAGCCCCAGCCGATCTGGCGGCGCAGGGTGTTGTCGCAGCACTTCCAGATGACGATCAGCGTGGCGAGCAGCAGGGCGACGGCGACTCCGCCGCCTTCCTTGAGACCTGCCGGTTGGGCGGGCCCGAGCAGCTGGGAGGATCCGCGCCCAGCGGCCGCCTCGCCGAGCTTGTTCGTCGCCTTGACGAGGTTGCGCGCCACCAGAGCGAGCAGGCCTCCTGTGCACAGGGCGGAGAGCAGACCCATCAGCAGGCCGGCGAGGAAAGTGATGACGCCGGGCAGCGGGAACCCCGCTCGCCACCAGCGGATCGCGGCAGTGATCAGGATCGCGCCGGACAGCGCCAGGCCTCCGAAGGACAGCTGGGCAGGGGTGACGCCCATACTCAGACCCCCGTGAGCGGGTAGCTGAGGGCATGCAGCCCGACCGGAGTGAGAAACGCCGCGAAGCCCACGTGAAAGGACAACACCCGCACCAGCCAGCCGCTGCGCCGCTGCTTCATGACGGCGACCAGCTCACCGACAGCCGCAAGGACGGCCCCGGTGTAGAGGACGCCGTAGTCCTCCACACCCAGCACCCGGCTGGTGACGGGCACGAGGATCAGCGCGGCGATCGCCGCGCTGCCGTTCCAGGCGGGTCGCAGCCTGCGCAGGGAGAATCGGGGCGGCGGCGCCGGGGCCGGGAAGTTCACGATCACGTTGATCGGCGGCATCATCGCGGGGTCCCACATCGGCTGCGGCATCGCGACGGGCGGTGCGGCGGGTGGTGCGGCGGGCATGGGGGCTGGCGCCGTGGCGACACCGCCGCCCCCGCCACCGCGTCCTCCGCCTCGGTACCACCAGGGCTCCTCGGCGTCGTCACCGCCGAACGCGCCGGGCGGGTCTGACGGCGGCGGAGGCGGCGGGCTGTTCGGCGGGGGCGGTGCGGAAGGCGGGATGTCCCCGCCGCCGGGCCGCGGCGGCGGGACGGAACCGGACGGCGGGGAGTTACCCGCCGTACTCCATTCACCGGCTTTGTCGATGCGTGTCGGGGTGATCGGGTCGTCAGCCATGGCGGTCCTCCTCTCGGTTGACCCGGGTCAGGTAAGGGGTGAAGAAGTAGTGGTCCAGGACGATCGCCAGGCCCCACAGGAGCAAGGCGGCTCCGCCGGACAGCACGATCCAGAACAGGGGGTTGCTCTCGCTCATCGCGAACTCCTCCTGGGTGGGCAGTTGGTAGGCCGGACAGCTCCGGGGCTCCCCGCGCCCTCCGCACCGACCTCGGCGCTGGCGCCGGGCCAGGCTGCGGTGGGCCTGGGCAGCTTCGGGGCTGCGAAGGGGTGGCGCCGCCGGCCTGGAGGGCCGACGGCGACCGGTCGAACGGGTGGTGCGGGTGGATCGAGGGGTACGTGACGGCTGCGCCCCGGTGCCAACGGGACGTGATGGCCGCTTACCGCCCGGCCGGCTGCCGGGTCGATCGCGCCTGGATGACGGGGAGGCGGGCCCCGCGCCGAAAGTGCTGACATCACAAAGGTGTCGTGGTGCTCCCCGCGCGGTGTCACGCTCACGGCTGTGGGGCCTAACTCGATTGACTCGCTGTGGAGTTGTCCGTCGAGCCGAAGCCCGGGGCGGGGAGGAACGATCGCTTCCTTCGGGCGGCTTCCGCCGGACCTCCGGGCAAGGTGGTAGGTGCTGGGCCCTTGGGGGCCCGCCGCACCACCCCCGGCGCCGCTCTGGACGTGTACATGTCAGAGCGGTTCCGAGGGACAGGCGGCGGGATACCGAACTGCGGGGAACTACTTCGCGGGCTGGTCGCTACCGCCGCGCTTACCGCGCAGACGGCGGTAAGCGACGGTGTCGGGGCCCGGCTTGGGCTGCGGCTTCCCGAACAGGCCGATAGCCTCAGGGCTCACCGAGCCGACCGCAGGCTTGCGAGCGGTGATCTTGCCGACAGCGAAGACGCGCATCACTTGCCCCCCTTCCCGGCCGGCGGGTTCTTCGGCGGGTTGTCCGCGGGGTCGCCGGAGCCATTGCTGAAGGCACGGCAGATGTACTGGAGCCTCACTGCGCACCCCCGTCCCCGCTCGGCGTGAACGGTCCGCCGAAGTTCCGGGTGAAGTGATCGCCGCCGCCGACATAGGGATCGGGCGTGAAGACCCGCTGCCCCGCGCTGTAGGTCGCGGCCGGGACATTGACCTGCGCCGTGCGATGGTTGGCGAGGTCGGCCGCCGGGTCGGAGGACCACCAGCCGCGGCGTCGGGTCGCCGAGTCGGAGGTGCTACCCCCCGAGCTGGAGGAGGACCCGAAGCCGAGGTACGCCTTCGCAGCGCTGATGCGGCGGCCCATCAGGACACACCTCCCGCCGACCCCTGGCGAAGCTGCTCCGCCTGGTCGTGGATCTGGCCGGTCTCCGTCTGGATTTGCTTCCAGCTCTCGACCTTGCCGGCGAGCCAGTTCTCGGCCCCGGGGGGCGTGCCGTGGTGGTCATGGTGCAAGATGTGCACGTGAATCACTCCTCGCGAGTTGGTTCTTGAGACCTCGGCGACAGCTGTCCAGGCGGAGCCGAGGTCTCTTCTTTTTGATCTTCGTGACTGTCAGTCAGCGGGCGACGCCACCCCGAACCCGGCGCATCTCCTCGATGGCCGCGAGCGGGATGCGAATCGCTCCGCCGCGCTTCCCGGTGCCCCGCTCCGTCGGCGGTTCCGCCCCGAGGCGCCTGTGCGACAGAACGCCGCGCTCCATGTATCGGTAGACCGTGGCGACATGCACTCCGAGCAGCGTCGCGGCCACCTTCGCCGTCACCTCGGCCGCGGGGTCCCCCTTGGGGTTCTCTCGCGGTCGACATGCCCGATTCCAGCGGCGAGCCGTACCGGAGCGATCTCCGAGACGGACCACAACGCTCCTGCGAGGCAAGTCCACGGGCGCCGAGTTGTCGGCCTCCATGCCTTCTCCCTGCTGGCTCGTCCAACACCAGAACCATACTGCTTTTCGCGAAAAGCAGCAAGCTTCGCGTGGTGCTTGGCGCGTCGCTCCCCGCTTCGTACCTGGCCTTAATCTGGAAAGCAGCAAGGTTGGAGCGTCAGGGATGGGGGACAAACAGGCATGTGGACCAGCAGCTCTTCGCACTACACAGGTGGTCAAGCGCCTGGTACGGCATGGGAGCAGGAGGCGGCCGGCGCAGGTCGGCGGGGGACGCATCGCATCGTGGAAGCGGGGCTGGTCCCGGCCCCGATGCGGGTCGCGTCTCTCCTGGGCATACCTTCGGGGTCTCCCGTCGTAGTCCGCCGGCGCGCGGTGCACCTCGACGACGCGCCAGTGGAGCTGACGGACTCGTACCTCCGGGGTGACGTTGCCGCCGACACGGCATTGGCGCTGCCGGCGAAGGTCAAGGGAGGGGTGGCAGGAGTCCTTCGCGAGCTCGGGATCGAAACGCCCTGTGTCGTCGAGGAGGTCGAGTCGAGGCCGCCCACGACGCCCGAGCGGACGGCCTTGGACCTGGCCGACGGTGTGTGGGTGCTAGTTGTGTACCGGACTTATGCGACCGACGCTGGCGAGCCGATATGGGTGGACGTGATGGTTGCCTCGGCGCTTCACCAGCGCCTGCGCTACGAGATGCGGACGGGATGACATGACCACTGAACAGGGCAGGCCCAGGAAGGCGGAGCGCGAGGACCCGCGATCCATCCACCAGCGGATGGCGGCGGACATGCGAGACGAGATCCTCACGGGAGAGCTGCCCGCGAGCACAAAGCTGGCCTCCACCGGGAAGCTCATTGAACGGTTCGATGCCTCGAACGCCTCTGTTCAGAAGGCCGTCGGCGTACTCAAGGCCGAGGAGCTCGTGACCTCCCGCGCTGGCTCCGGCGTGACGGTGACGGCCAAGCCTCGCCGCACGATGGTTCCTGCCGCGTACTCAGCGCCGGCTGCACCAGGTGAGACGTACCGGTGGATCACCGAGGCCGAGCAGCAGGGGTACCGGGCCTCAAGCGAACTGCTCGACGTCGGGGAGGTCACGGCGCCGAAGCAGGTCTCCGCAGCCTTCGGCCTCCCAGACAAGGCCTTGGTCGGGCTGCGGAGCCAGATCCTGTACCTCGATGACAAGCCGGCCGAACTGGTCCACTCCTACTACCCCCTCTCGATCGCCGCAGGGACTCCCCTGCTGGAGCGCCGAAAGATCCGGGGCGGAACGCCAACGCTCCTCGCGGAGCTCGGTCACTCGCCGGCGCCGGGGGGAACGGTCGACCTCGTCTCGGCTTGCATCCCAACGCAGGAACAGTTCAAGGCACTGCAACTGCCTGGAGAACTCATTCCGGTGCTGCGGACCTTCCGGGTGGTGCGCAGCACGAAGGGCGAAGTCATCGAGGTGACCATCATGGTGAAGGCAGGACACCTGTACCAGCTTCAATACGAGTTCTGAGGGCGCAGCCGCCGGTCAACCTTGCTGGTTTTTGCGAATGGATGTAGCGTCAGCCGAGCATGATCGAGGCCGACGTGTCAGGACAAGCAAGGTTGGCTGACGGCCTCAACCAGAAGTCGCATGATCGGAAGACGTTCCGACACCCGCCAATGGAGGTCGGCGGAGGGTCGCGGAGGGTCTAGGATCACAAGCACCCTGTAGTTGGCTGGATGATGCCTGGAAACATCTGACTGCCACTCAGGACCCAAAACAAAAAAGTGGGACCGGCTGTCCGCGGTGCTGGAAATCACCGTTGGTACCCAGGACTAGCCGGTCCCCAGTCGAGACCAGGCCCTTTGTGAGAGGGGGGCCTCGGTGCTCGTCGCGACCGCTCTTTAGAAGAATGGAGACGGTTCGCTGTGAACCAGCGTACCCGTAGTCGCGGCCCAGCACGCAACAGCGGCTGGGCGTTTTGGCGTATCGCCATGCCGACCCGGGGCAGCACCACGGCAGGCGGCTCTCTGGCTCCCCGCGTCGAGCGCCTTCGTGGGCGCTCCGCTGGGGTTTACTCGTCGCCCCTTCCGCAGCTCGACGTGGCATGGTGCCTACGAGCTGCTCATCGGGGTCTGACGTCCTCGGGGCGCGAGGAGTCCCTGGTGACCCACCAGCCTCCGCGGCTTCGGGTATGCCGTCGGAATATCGCGGTGGTGATGGCTATGGCCTAGCCCTTGGGGGGCGGTGCCCTCACGGCCCTTGCTAAAGGGGCCTACTGCACCGCCCGGGACTGTCGGTTCGCCGTAACCACCCGCCGAACTCGCGTCCCTCACGTCACCGCGCACCGACCGCCTTAGCCCAGGCCTGTCGGTAGTGCTGGCCGGTTCCCCTGCCACGGGGAGGTCCGGCCGATCCCATCTTCGCGACACGTCGCCCGCTCGGGGCTTTTGTGTGCCCTCAGCTGGGTCCTGAGAACGAGGACATAATGCAGGAAGCTCCTGCCCTTCGCCAGTTCGGCATGCCCACGCGCGCTCGAAACCACCTGTTTTCGGTCGTGCGACAGCACCGCACGACCGTTGGATCGCTGGTCTCCCTGTCGCCCGTCGCGGGCGCTGGGGCTGTCGCCGTGCCCCGGGGTGACCGGTGACGACGGCAGCAGAACTTCTCCCCTCCCCCCACACCGCCGCCGAGGATGCACCACCGAGGGACACCGCGACCGGAGGGCCAGGTGCTCGGCCGGCGCAGCTGGGGTTCCGCACACGGTTCCCGGCTCGGTGGCTGCGGCAGTACACCGGGGACACGATCCGGACCGTGACGTCGGTGGCGGACTACGGCCGGCGGCACGGGGCGTGCTGGGCGGCGAACCGCACCATCGCGCTGGGCCTGGCCCTGCACGAGAAGACCGTGGCGGCCGCTCTGCGCGAGGTTGAGGGCGAGCTGGTGCTGTCCGAGCACCATGCCCCCACCGGCACGCTCGCCCGCCGGGTCCGGCCGGTCGCCGAGGACGAGCTCGCCGTCACCGTCTCCGCGGTTGCCCGCAACTGCCTGTCCGGGCACCGGTTCAAGGTCTACTGCGCGATCAGCGTGCGCTCCGACCTCGGCCAGGCCGTCTCTGCCGCGCAGCTGGCGGAGGCCTGCGGGATGACGCCTGAGGGTGCGCGGACGACCGCGCGGGACCTGGTCGCCGATGGCTGGGTCAGCCGGGTGGGCAGCCGCGGCGGGGCGTTCAAGTACACCGTGCACCCGGCGCAGCTGAGCGGGGTGGCGGTGCAGCTCGGGCTGTTCCCGCAGCCCCGGCAGTCGGCCCGCCCGGATGCCGTGGTGGGGCTGGAGGACGTCGTCGGGGAGTGGGTGTGTGCCGGTCAGCTGGCGCTGTTCGGTGACGGATCGGTCGAGGAGACCCCCCTCGATTCGGCTCCCGAGACCCCCCTGGATCGGCTTCCGGAAACCCCCCTGGCGGCGGCTCCACTAACAGGCCACTCTCAACAGGCACGTGTGAACAGGCATCTCTCCGTTGTTGGTTGCTGTTCCCGCGTAGCGGAAACGTTGGTGACGCGCGATGCGGGCGCGCGCGAGGGCGGGCCACTGCGGCCAGGCCCAGGCGTCGTCGGTGCGAGCGTCGGCCCGCTTCGCGGGGAACAGCCGAAGATCGCTGCTGCCACGGTTCCGGTCGTCTTGGGCGGCGGCTGCCCTGGCGTAGCCCGCTCGCCCCGGTCGGCTGGCTCCGTCTTCGGCCTGCCGGACGCCCTGCGGGTGGCACTCACTCCGGTCGATGACCTGTGGCAGCGCCTGAACGGCACCTCCACCCGGGAGTTCGTGGCCGGCCGGGTGTGGGCCGAGCTGCGCCGGATCGCGATGTGGTCCGGCCGCGAGGCGGCCCCCGAGGTGCTGGCGGGACGGCTGTCCCGCCGCCTGGATCGCCAGCAGGGCTCCGCGCTGGTGACCGATCCGGTCGGGTGGCTGCTGAGCCGCGGTCTGCCGCAGGAACAGGTCTGCGCCCGTACCTCGTGCGACGACGGCATCCGCCTCGACACCGGGGCGCTGTGCGACACGTGCGAGATGCGCCTGGCGGACCGCCGGGCGACCCGGTCTGCCGTGGTGGCACAGGCCCTGGCCGGAATGCCCGGCGCCGACTACGCCGACCGCCAGGGCGCCATCGAGGAGCGTCTGCGGGAGCACGCCTTCGTCAAGGCCGAGCAGCAGATGACCGCTCGTCGGCGTGCCGAGGAGCAGCGCTTCCGCGATGAGGCGGACCGGCCGGTGCGGGAGGCCGCGGCTGCGGCGGCTGAGGAGGAGCGCGTCGCGGTGCCGTGTGCGGACTGCGGTGCCGAGCGGTCGGCCGGGCTGTGCGGGATCTGCTGGTGCCGCCGGGAGGCCCGCGCGGCGATCACCGAAGCCGTCAACGCGGCGCTGACCACGGTGGACCTGCGGGACCGGGACGCCGTCAACGCCCTGACGCGCCAGGTGCGCGACGGCATGCGGACTGCGATGCTCGCCGCCCGACCCGCCCGGGAGCTCGGCCTCGATGCCCACGCCGTCGCCAACAGCGACATGCTCGCGGCGAAGAACCGGGCCACGGACTACCGCCAGGAGGCCCTGGCCCTCCTGGCGCAGAGCCCCGAGGCCGAGCAGGAGGCGAAGCAGGCCTCCGACGCTGTTCGGCGGGCCGGGCACCGGTACCGCTCAACCGAGGACCTCCGCGACGCCGTGACCGCCGCCGCGCACGAGGCCCGCTGGCACACCGCCCACCACCTCTATGGCCAGCGGCATCGCGCGGTGGAGCAGCTGCGGGAGCGCACCCGCGCCCTCCGGCAACCGCAGGAAGGCGGCACGGTCTCCCGATACGAGGCCGCGCTCGCCACCGTCACGGCATTCGGCGGCACTGCATGAGCACCCACCGCACTCCCCCGCACCCGCACACCGTCGCCCACCACCCGGGCACCGCAGCACCGGCCACGTACGGGCCTTCGGTCGCTGCCCCCGCAAACCCTGATCAACTCCGGGACGCCGCAGTCCCCCCGCCCCGGCGTCCGTCACCAGCCGCACCACAACCGTGCCGGACGCGCCGACGCCAGCGACTCCAGTCGCCATCGGGGCGGCTGGTTCACGACAGCCTTAAGGCGGGGGACCGGTTTGCCGATACCGCGAGCGTGACCTGGTACGACCCCTTCAAGGACCCGGAGTTCCTCGCATGGCGCGCCGAGCAGACCGCTGCAGACCGCGAACGCGGTGCGGTCATGCCCATTACGGAGGTCCCGGAGTTCATTGCGGCCCAGCAGCAGCTCGAACTCGCCCTCCGCTTGATGAGGGAGCCCGAGGAGGACGGCGCGCTCGCCGGAGCCCGGGCAGCCACGCGTAAGGCCCTCGGGCTCATCCCCCAGCCCCGCCCGGACTCCCTCTGCGCGGTCGAGCGGTGGCGAGGGCGGGGATGGCCGTACCACCCGCCGGCAGAGCTCTGCACACGCAGGACGTGCGGGCGTTGCGTCCCCCTGCGGGCCCGCTCCCAGGCCGCAGCCGCGCCCGTTCCGGCCGACCAGAACCTGGCCGATTCCGGGGGCCGAACTGGGACACCGTGCGATCCCGGGATTGCCCCGTCGCACGGCACCCCGCAGGACGTCGCAACGCCGGCTCCAGGTGAGGAGCGCGGCGCCGAGGTCATCCTGCCACCAGCCTGACCGAGGAGGCGGCCGGGGCCGACCAGGAGCCAGCGTGCATCCTGTAGACCGACGCGGGTCAGTAGGACAACACCCGCGTCCGGCAGGCCCGCGCGGACGCCGGCGCGGCAGCCCACCAGACCCCAGGGGCGATTCAGCGGTTCGGCACGCAGTTGGCGTTCCAGCCCGAACGGATCCGGGCGAACTCCCCAGGCCAGTGCCTCTCCCAGGCCTGGACGACCTCCTCGTCCGTGGAGTGGAACAGCATGGTGATCCCCCCTGGCAGGCCGTCGATCGGGGTCAGCTGGATCCGACACGAAGCGTCGGGGCCGGGGCACCGCACACAGCCCCGTCCGGCCACGCGGAGTGGCAGTCCGGCGTCGGGGTCGGTGAGCAGGCGCAGCAGGTGGTCATGGTCCGGTCGGTGCCCGGGGATGAACTCGAAGTCGAACTTCCAGCCTTCGTGGATGGCGCCTGCGGTGGTCCAGCCGGTGAGGCAGGCGGTGGCGCCGGCGGCGGAGAACAGTCCGATGCGGCGCAGCAGGCCACTGGCGAGACGGAAGGGGCGGGGGCCGGCGCTGGTGTGGTCGAACCACGGTGCGTGCTCGGCTTCCAGCGCGGTCATGGTGTCTGTGGGGGCGTTCCACAGGGGTTGGTGGCCGGCGTCGGCGAAGTCCTGGCGGGCGAGCTCGACGCATTGGCGCCACAGGGCGGCGGTGATGCCGCGCAGCCGGACCTGGGCGGTCGTTCCCGCGAGGAGCAAGATGGGGGCTCCGGTGCGGTCCCGTGTGAGCCGGAGGCCCGGGATGCCGTGAAGCTGTTCGCCATGGACGGTGGGCAGGAGCGTGGAGACGAGCCACTGGAGGTATGTGTCGCTGCTGGCAAGGTGGAGATCCAGTCCGTCGGGGCGTGGTGTGACGCGCTCGAAGCCGAAGGGCGTGCCGACGATCTCGGCCGGCCAGGCGGCGTGGAAGAAGATCCACCACTCCAGCTGTTCCTGGGCGGGGCTTGCGGCGCTGGGGACGGGCCTGGCGGCCGGGCCGAGCGCGCTCAGCTCCCGGACGGCAGTCTGGTGGCTTTCGCGGGTGAGTTCCGAGCGCAGGCGGGCCAGGTGGTGGAGCTTGGCGGACGTTGCCATGGAGTATCCCATTTCGCGCCGCCGGCCCGGCGTGATGGGTGAAGGTGAGGAAGTCGTACCGCACAGAGGTGGCACCGGCGCGTCGACGGATGCTTCGACCGGGGGATGCGGGAGGAAGGCCGGATTCCCGCGCGGCGTGGCCGCCTGGCGGCCAGAGCCCAGGATGAGGTGCCTCGGGGCGTCATGGCAACGACCGATGGCGGCGTGTCGAACGGGCGGCGGCCGCCCGTGGGGTTCAGCCTGCTGGCGTGCGACCTGCACCCGGCCGCGCCGCCAGTGCCCGCGGTCAGCGCACCGCCCCGACGGCCAGTCGTCCGGGAGGGTGACGGGCGCGTGGCCGCACGCGTCATCCCTGGCGTGGCACGTGCGCGGTGGGCGGCTTCGCGGTGCCGGTCAGCGCCCGGGTCGCGGCCGCGAGTGCGGCCTGGTCGAGGCCCGTCACCGTAGTGATCCTGGTGTCGGACCAGCCGAGGACGTGGCGCATCAGCACCAGGTCCTGCTGAGCGGCACTCAGGTGCGCCACCGGCGCGAGCGCCTGCGGCGCGGCCCGGGCCACCAGCGCCGCGCGCAGGATCTGCCAGGCCGCGGCCGCGGCATCGGGCGCGGACAGGACTACCTGCCAGCAGCCCGCGACCTGAGAGACCGCCGCACGGACGGCCTGCGGCGCCTCCTCCGGTGTCACGATCAGGGCGGCGAAGTCGGCGTGGTCCCGGTACCGGGCCTCCATCAGGGCGGTGATGCCCTGCGCCGGATCACTGCCGGCCGGCGCGGTTCGATGTGACGTCATGGTGCCTCCCGGTCAGCCGAACGCCTCGGCGGGCAGGTGCCCACCACCGGTCGGGTGCTCGGTCCGCCCACCGCGCGCGAGCTGGACGCGCTCCCACAAGGGCAGAACGAACGCGGGGTCGGCGCCAAGGACTTCCAGGAGGACCTCAACGGCCGGCCAGTCCGGCACCGAGCTGCCCGAGATCAGCGCGGCGGCGTCCGTCGGAGAGAGACGCCCGCACGATGAGTCGCTGATCGCCAGCGGATCAGGGGCGGCGGCGGCAAGATGCAGCCCGCGGATCGCCGCGACGAACGCTCCGACGTACGCGGCCTCGGACCCCGGCGACGGAACGAAAGGCCGCTGCGGCAGCACGCCGCTGCCGGCGTCCCACAGCGGTCGGATCTCAGCCGGGGAACCGCCCATGGCCATGGCCAGAGCACCGGCGACAGACCACGAAGGGAACCGCTCGGAGTTGAGGACCCGCGACACGAACGAGGGGGTTACCCCGGCCGCGGCCGCCAGCTCGCGGAAGGTGCGGCCCGACCTTCGGTGCAGATGCGACAGCGCGCTCGCGAGCTTGGCGCGTCCCACCATCGCCAACGGTTCGTCGGACGTGCGCAGCGAGGGCTCCGGCAGCGCGACGGCCGGTCCTTCGGGGTCCGTCCCCACACCGCCATCCGCCCAGTAGTCGGCCGTGGCCGAAGGCAGCAGCACCTCGGTGGCCGGCGGCGACCGGTGCGCCGCTGCGGGAGGGGGCACCGGAACGTGGGTGGATCCCTCTCCTGCAAGACGCGTGCGCTGCTTGCGCACCTCCCGCAGACCACGTCGCCGAGCGGCGTAGGCCTCACCCCAGCGACGCATCGCGGTGTCGGCCGCCCAACCGGTCAGCTGCCCGATCGCCGCCCACGGGACCTTGCGGGTACGTGCCTGCAAGACGGCGTGTGCCCGTAGATCCTCCAGGTCCTCGCCGAGCTCAGTGATGAGTCCTAGGACGACCGCGACGTCCTCGTCGGGCTGGGCTGTGGCGATCGCGGCGGCGGCCTGGGCCAGGCGCCGGGCCAGCGCGAGGTGTTCACGCGCGAGAGAGCTGACGGTGTCATCGAGGGTGCGGTCCGTCGGGGCAGCCCGACGGGCCCGCTCGGACCGTCGCTGGCAGAGCGTGCTGCAGTAGGACGGCGCACGGCCGCGCCGCCTGGGGCGCTGGAAGTTCCGCCGGCACCACCGGCACCGCAAGATCTGGGTCACGAAGTTCTCCATGCCGATGCCGGTCCGGGGCTGCCCGGGACCGGTGACGGGGAAGGGACGTCGCCCCGGAGGCGGGCCGCTCGTCCGGCCTCCGGAGGGGAAATCCGTGCGGCGCGGTGACGAGGGGAACGGGTTCCCGCTGCCACCTCGCCGCACCACCGCTAGATCCTGCGACGGGGCCGCTTGCGGTCACCGCTATCGCTGGCGCTGGTGAGAGCCCACACCAGGGCGGCGATCAGGCGCAGCGAACCGTCCCCGGGGTCCGGTCCCGGGCCCGTCGCGATGAGCACGATCGGGAGCACCAGCGCGGCGACGAAGGCCACGAACTGCTGGTTGACCGCCAGGTCAACGCCGGAGGACCGCCTGCTGCGCGTTTGACCCCGGCGACGGGCGGAAATGGTAGTTTCGGAATGACCGATCCGGCGCGCTCCGACACGCCGGAAGCGGCCCAGGGCGGGCAGCCGCACGAGGCTCCTCCAGGGCTGAGAGATGGTTAGCGAGTAGGGACCCCGGCGGACTGGCGACCAACCTTTAACCCCGGGGCCCTCTTCGTTTGTGTCGGACAGTAACCTGACGGCCGCTCACAGTGGGAGCGGATCCAGGCAGAAATGCGGCTGGTCCTCATATCTACAAAGGCCGACGGCTGTACCCGTGATCCCATCGATCCCATGTGATCAAGTGGCAACCCGCATTTGTCATATGCCGCCTAGACCGGTCGCTGAGGCCGGGTTCGGCCCGCGTTCCAGGCGGCCGCCGGAGCCCCCAGAACACCACCATCCAGGTCAGCCAGAAGCGCTCCAGCTGCCCCAGGGCGCCCCGACCAGGCCAGATACCGAGAATCATCGGATCCGGGTGCCGGAAGCGCTCGGTGTTGCCCAACCCGACAATCCGCACCCGCGTTCTGTCAGATCCGACCACCGGCCAGCGGGGGCAACCCGCGTGATCACGGCCTGGACGCCCGGTCGACTACCGACGCGGGACGCCCACCCCCACGTGTTTCCCACGAAGCCACGCCACTCGTGGTCCCGTCGCCACGGGCGGCCACCCGGGCAGAGCCGAACCTGGTCCAAGTCCAGGACGACGCAGTGGCACACCCCATCCGGTGAACCCGCCGGCCCGCGCACGCCGGGCCGACGGCCGTCATCCCGGGTGAAGACGCGAAGCGGACGTCGAAGCGCCCGAACGATCCCATCGGGCGGCGGCCGGGCCCAGCCGACGTCTCGCCGGGTCGGCTGCGGGCGCACCCTTCCTCGACCCCAGAACAACCCGCTCTGTCCCCGGAAAGACGTGACCCGGGACCGCGTGCCGACGCCGACACCCAGCTCGGCCGGCGGGACGCGCGGCCGGGCAACCGCACCAGCCCGCACGGGACCTCCGGTATCCGCAGGACGACGGCACGACCTCCCGATCCGCGGCCGCGCTCGCCGCCGTCACGGCGCCGGGTAACCGGTATCCATACTCACCACGCTCCCCCGCGCCCGCACACGGTCACCCACCGGGCAGGAGCCACCGCATCGAGCACCTCCGGACCTTCGGTCGCTCCGGTCGCTGCCCCCACGCCCGATCAACTCCGGGCCGCCGCAGAACATCCACCCCAATGTCTGAATCACCCAGGCCAACCCCGCCCCGCTGACCGCCGCCCTCACCCGGCACGGCGGCATCCCGTACAACGCCCGGACGATGGTCCTCAACCAGCTGCGCCACCGCAGCCAGGGCGAGAATCAGCTCCTCCAGCGCCGGGTTGTGGCCGACCAGGAGGACGGTCGTCGCGCAGCGGCCCTGTTCGCGCAGCACATGGACGAGGCCGTCGGCGTCGGCGCCGTACACCGCGGTCCGGAGGCCGCCGAAGGCGTCCCCGGCAGCTCGGCGCCCGCCAGTTCCCACGTCTCGCGCGCCCGCCGCGCCGGCGAGCACACCACGGTGTCCGGCACCAGGCCCCGTCTGCGCAGCCACCGTCCGGCCTCGGGCGCGTCGCGTCGTCCTCGCGGGCCCAGCGGCCGTTCCCAGTCCGGGACGTCCGGCGGCCACGCGGACTTCGCGTGGCGCAGCACAATCAGCGTTCGGTGCGGCGGTGCGGTCGGCTCGCTCATTGCCCCACCCTGCCGCAGCCCGGGCCGCCGTTCGAGGACGGACGCGGGGCGCGCGTGCTCCTCAGGGGTTCCGCAGGCTGTCGGCCACCCGAAGGAGCTCGTCGGGCGACAGCGCCGCGTGTTGCGGGTCGAAGCTCACCACGGTGAACGTGCTGACGCCGTCGGACCAGGTGAGGGCGCGTTCGGAATCCGTGTCGCACACGAGGGACGCGTTGTGGCCGTTGACGGACATTGGTGCACCGGCGTGCGTGCCCGATGCCGGGTCCTGGGCGCCGGCCGCGGGGAGGACTTGGGTGATGCTCAACGCGGGCCTGCCGGCGGTCGCGTAGTAGCGGGTCCAGGAGGGCACGGTGTCGCTGCGGTTGTATGGATTTGGCGTCCACGGTCCGGCCACGGAACCGAAGACCATGGGGACGTCCGGTGTCGCCGTGAAGCCCGGGGGGAGGTAGCCAACGTCGGCGAGCCGGGCAGCGGGGAACGGGACGAAGGGCTTTCCCGTGTTGGCCTCCGACAGCTGTCTGGTCCCCAGAGGCGCGTGGAGCGTGAAACTGACCAGTCGGCCCGCCGAGGGGCACTCGTGGGTCAGGTCCACCGTGTTCCCGGCCTTCAGATCCGCGGCGACCGCCTGCGACGTCTCGCGCGCGAACAGCCGCGGTTCGGCCTCCTGGCACGGTGTCCACATGACCGGTGTCGTGAGGGTGCGGCCGTCGGCGCTGACGAGCACCTGGCTGAACAGCCCTGCGTCAGCGCCGGTCTCGCGGTCCGCAGCGTAGCGCACCGCCGCGGACAGAGCCGCGAACGCGACGACGGCACACACGGCGAGGAGGGCCTTGCGGCGCCCCGGTGATGGCATTCGACCACTCCACGTTCGACGACAAGGCCTTTTCGACCCGATGTCACCACGGTTCCAGCGCTTTCGCGGTGGCTCGCCCTCCGGCGGAGGTGACGTGACACGGCCGGGCACCAGGCGCGTCGGAGGATAGTACACACGCGTCCCCGTGGAGTGCCGTGCTCAGGCCCGTCCGGCAGCGGTCAGCGCTTCCCGCAGATGGAGGCTGAGGAGGGCGCCCTCGTCGCCGTCGACATCCACGGAGGCCCGCAGCTCGGGCATCTCTTCCCCCAGCGCGGCCAGCAGCTGGTCCAGGGCAGGCGCGCTCCAGGCGCGGGCGTCGGGAACCGAGGTGTCGTCCTCGTCCTGTTCCTCCCACGGCCGCTCGACGGCGATCCAGCCCGTCGCCGGGCTGTAGACCACGCCCTGGCAGTAGGACAGGCCGGTGTCCCCGTCGAAGACGGTGCGAAGGAAGTAGTGCACCGTCACGGTACCGGCCCGCAGTGCCTCCGCCCGTGCGGGGGTGACATGCGAGGACGTATCGAGGTGCTCCTGGAGCTCGGTGGCAGCGAACTGCCCGAAGTCAGGGTCGCCGTCACCGGGTGCGAGCAGCCAGCGCTCCATGTTCCAGCCAGCGAGCTCGGGGTGCAGGCAGTGGAACCCCTCGTCCACGACGGGACTGCCCGCCTCAGCCGGACCAGGGATGACGGCCCTCGGTGCCCGACGCCTCGGGTGGTGCTGCTTGATGCGTCCCATCGGCCCTTGTTCTCCTCGCAGTTGACCTATGGCCAGGCGGCCCACTACTGCCGCTCGGCGCCCACATCGTAGGGCCGCGCCAACGGCACCCACCCCGAATCGGTCACTTTCCGGAATCGGCCTCAAGCCGTCCGTGTACACCGCTACCCTCGCGTCGACGACCGGCGGTCGTCCCGAAGCGGAGGAGGGGACACGGTGCAATCGGTCACCGCACGGTTCACCCAGCTGCAGCACCACGTTGCCCAGCAACGCGGTGCCGTCGAGACAGCTGAGCCCGGCAGCCCGGGCTTCGACGAGACGCTGGCGGCCCTGCTAACTGCCACCGATGCCCTCCTCGACCACGCCAGCCGGATCCCCGAGCTGCGGGAAGCCCCCGCACGGCGGACCACCGAGGTTCTGGTGCTGTGGGTCTCACGCGGCTACACCACCCTCACCGGCCTGACCGCGGCCGCGGTGATCCCCGGCTGGATCGCCTGGGGCTGGCTGATCCTGCTGCTCCCCCTGCTGCTGGCGGGCCTGACAGCGGGGTGGAAGGTGCAGCCGGTACGGGCCGGCCGCCCGCACAGGGGCCGCCGCGCCAGCGCGGTCCTGGCCGCGGTGAGCGCGCTGATGCTGAGCGCGGTGGCCTTCGAAGTGCTGAGCGCCTGGTTCCTGACCGCGGCAGCCGTGTGCGCGGCGGTGGCTTTCTTCCTGGGCCTGCCCGACGAGCCCGCCGCCAGCACGGCGAAAGGAAACCGGAAGTGAGCACCCCGTACGACGTCGACAACCTACGGCGCACCGTCCAGCAGCTCCAGAAATCCGTCAGCGCGCTCGACGGGACCGAGTCGGGGCTGCGCAGCCTACGCGAGGACCTGGAGAGCGCGGAGAGCAGCCTCGGAAGCCGCCTGGACGACGTCGAGGCCTCGGTGGAACAGCGCCGGAGCGACATCTCCGAAGTGGAGGACAGCATCTCCGACCTGGAGAGCGACGTCGCGGACATGGCCAAGCGGGTGGCCTGGCTGGAGCGGCGCGCCCGGGCAGAGGCCGGTGATCCCGTGGTGGACCTGGGCGCCCGCAACCCCAGGATCAACCGGCTGGTCAAGCAGGTCACGGCCGGCCGTGCCGCCGAGGCCCGGCTGCTCAGCTCCGTCGACCGCGCGCGACTGGAAGCAAAAGTGCGGGCCTTCGAGCAGACGGCCGCTGCCCGGGACCAGGCCCTGGCCGAAGTCCTGGCCGCCACAGCGGTCCTGGCCACGGCCGGGCACGGAACGAAGGCCTTCGAGCAGGCCGCCGGACGCTACCGAACAGCCCGCACCCGTCTGGACACGTCGCTGTTCGCGCGCCAGCGGGCGGACGCCGCCGCGGCCCGCACCGCCCTGCAGCGCGACGAGAAGCTCGACCAGGACCTCGCCGAAGCCGTCGCCGTCGGCAAGGACGCGCTGCGCCAGCTGACGGACCTGGCCCGGACCCGCATCAGCGAGGCCGTCGCCGGCACCGCTCTCCTGCCGGTCTGGTTCACCGCGGCCTTCGGCCCGATGCCGCCCCGCTCCGGAGCCGAACGCTGGCTCGCCCGCGCCACCACGACGCTGGTGTACCGGATCAGCTACACGGTCACCGACCCCGTCGTCGCCTTGGGCGTGATCCCCGAACAGGCCACGGTCCGTCAACGTGAGGACTACCAGGAGGCGAAGAAGCCCCGCTATCGGTAGCCGCTCCGACATCGAACCGCGCCGTGCGGCTGCCGAGCCGACCGCAGGGCGAAGCAGGTCGTCCGTCCCGCCCGCAGTGCCCTCGCCGAGGAGGCCTGGCGTCGCTACGTGCCGGTCGGCACGGTCCGAGGGTACCGATGGGATGCGGAACCCAGGCCGGAGGACCCCCGCGTCTGGCAGCTGCGGGTGAAGGGGGCAACGGCGGCCGAGACAAGGCCGCCCGCTCCGGCCACGAGGCGCCGCTCGGCTGACAGCCAGGGGCTTGAGCAGGGAGGTCGTCCAGGCGACGGCGGGGCGCAGCGAGGCGTTCGTTCGATTGTGCGTACGATTTGCTCGTGGGTAAGCAGCAGAAGACCTTCAAGTTCTCCGACGACCTGAAGCGCGCGCAGGAGAAGCTGGCCGCCGTACAAGCCGAGCGCCGGGAGTTCCTGGCGTCGCTGCCGTTGTGGGGCGGAGACCTGGAGCGCGCCCGTCAGGGGCTCAGCGAGGAGCAGCTGGCCGAGTCCGCCCGTCTGGAGGAAGCCGAGCGGCAGGCCTCTCACGCGGTGTGGGCCGACGAATTCTGGGGGAGGCTGCCCGCCGAGGACCGTGTGGAGGCCCGCAGTCAGCTCAAGCACGTCAACGATCCGGTCGAGGACCCGGCGGCGTCGCACGGCGCGTAGGCTTGGCGGTCGGGCAGGCGTCTACCACGGGCGGCGGCTGCCCAGCCGCGGTCGTGCCAGCGGGTCGCCTGCCGCAGGGGCCTCGCGGAGGATCCTGTGTGCCGGTCCGATCCGATTGGCTTCCCGCGCCAACCCGCCGCTACCAACCGGCCGGAGCCAACTCCTCCGGCACATCCGAAGCTTGGTCGCTTCGATCGCTGCCTCCACAACCACAGGCGGGGCCCGTCTACGCGCCGCGGGGTGCGTGTTCGCCGCCGTGTCTGCGGTCTACCCCTGTGCTGGTTGTGTGGTGGACAGTCCGAGTGGAGCACAGGTCCATGCGAAGGGTGCGGCGGTTTCCGGCGCGTCGAAGATCGCGTCGTAGCTGGAGAACTGGTCGTTGCCGGTCGAGGTGCCGTGGAGGAGCCGGCTGGGCGTGAAGTCGGCGGCCAGCGGCCTGGGGTTTCCCTCGCTCCTGTACGGCGAGAGGTCCCACTCCGGTGTCGCGAGCGCCTCTGGAACAGTGGAGTTGGCCTCCAGGTGGGTGAAGACCAGCGTGGGGGTTCGGAGGAGCCCGCAGTGCCACACCCGAGCGGGTTCCGTTCCAGTCCCCCGCAGGGCCCCGGGAGCAGCGAGCCAGGACAGTGCCCCATGACCGGCTGGCGCTGGCGTACGCAGATCGACGGTCTGTAGCCGGGGAAGGTCGTGGTGCTGTACGACCATCACCAGTCGGGCCGGGTCAGGCACCGTGCCGAAGCTGCAAGCGATGAAGTGGACGCTGTGGTCCGGGGCGGCCATGGTTCGGGGAAGCGCGAGCACTGCGTGGCGGGTCCCGGGCTCGGTCAGGTAGACGGTCCACGACGGCACGGATTCGGCGTGCGCCGGCGGGCTCGGGTACTCGAAGACGAGCACGGTGAACAGCCCCGCCGACGTGTCGAGGATGCCCCCATGGGACAGCCGCTTCCCGGGCTCCTCCAGGAGGGTCTCGGGAGGGCGGATGACTACGGGCCGATCGGTCATCCTGCGACCGTAGAGGACGGGCCGGAGCGGCGCGCGCAGCCGCTCCGGCCCGTCAGCCGGTCAGGCGCAGGGCAGCTCGGAGACCTCGGACAAGCCGGTCTCGTGCTTCGCGCCGCCGTCGCTGTAGATGTCCGCGGACACCCGGAACTTGCCCTTGGCGATCCTCGGCGGCTCCGCCGCCCGGCACTGCGCGTTGTCGGCCACCCGGCTCACCCGGGTGAAGTCCTCGCTGGGGCTGCTGCGCAGCGGGCCCTTGACGCGGGAGAACGTGCAGAAGTCGCCGTCACAGTTCGCCCGCTCCAGCGAGGCATCGAGCCACTTCGGGCCGTAGCCGTCACCGTCGCAGGTGACCTCGGCGTACCACTCGATGCTGTTGTTGACGACCCGAGGAGCGGGCGCCGAGCCGACGCAGACGTAGTCGCCGGCCTGGATGGTGGTGGCGTGGGCGGGGGTGAGACCGATGACCGTGAGGGCCAGGGCCGGCACGGCGGCGATGAGGGTACGACGGGTGATGCGCATGGGATCCTCCGAATCCGCAGCGTGACGAATCGTGTACGCAAGGAGATCAAGGGCCACTGGCAACGCGTCCTGCCGGATCCAGCTGGAAGGATCGACGCATGCCCGACACCTACGCATGGACCCCGTACGAACCCGGGAACGACGCCGACCTGGCGGGCCCCGTCGCCCTGCCGATGCCGTACGGGCTGTACGCGGCCCTGCGGGAGCAGATCGGCGCAGAACGCGCCACCCAGGTCGCCGAACTACTGCGGCCCTCACTGGAGCTACGCCCGGACGTCCCCGAGGACACGATCGGCTGGACGCCGGTCGGGCACACCGGCGGATGCGCCGCGCTGCCCGCAGGCATCGACTGGCCCGAGGGCGACGGCCACCCGATGGAACTGCTCGCCCAACTCGACTGCGCCCGGCTGGCAGAGGCTTTCCAGGCAGGGCGGAGCGCAACGCCGTGGCCGCTGCCAGCTCACGGACTGCTGCTGTTCTTCCACGACTCCTTCCCCGTCGATCCCCGCAAGGAGAGCTGCTCCGTGCTGCACTTCCCGTCCGGCACACCGGAGCGTCCGGCCCCGCCGGACCCGGACGGCGGGAAACCGCTGCCCGGCCGGCCGGTGTGGGCGCGCTGGGCCCTGTCCGCGCCCTCGTACTTGGACGACGAGCTGGTGGACGCCCTCGCCGGTGACTACCGGGACGCCATGGACGTCTCGGACACCTGCCACGAGCACCTTGGCGGCGCCGACATCCGGCTCCTGGGGTGGTGCGACAGCCACAACACCACCCGGCCCGACGGGCACCGGCCACTACTGCAGGTCGAGGGCTCGGCCGCGGACGCGAGCTGGGGCGAACTCGTCAACGTCTCGGTCTGGATCACCGACGAGGACCTGGCCGCAGGCCGTTTCGACCGGGCGCGCTACGGGGCGGAGGTCGCCTGAGCAACCTGGCCGCGTAGAAGGAGCCGGCTGGTCCAGGACCCCGACCCCGGACCAGCCCGCCCTCCCACTACGCTCGGCCCACCACCTGGCCCTGCACGACAAAGGGCCCGGCCGACGGAAGCGGCCGGGCCCGCGCTGGCGGCGGAAGGCCTACCCGGCACCTAACCCTCAGAGCCGCTGTCGGCATTCCAGCCCGAGTCGGCGCCCCAGGAGGAATCGGAGGTCAGGCCCCACGTGGAGTCGAGACCCCAGATGGTGTCCGCCACCGGTACCGCACCCCAGACCGAGTCCCAGCGCGTACGAGCTGCCATGACGACCTCTCAGGTAGGACCACGTGACCGGGCGCTCTAGGCGAGCGACACAACACCCTCCTGCGCCAGGAACTCGCCGTCCACGGCGCCACCGTCATCCCCTGAACCGGCAGTGCGGACAGACGCCCGTCAGCTGACACCCTGAAGGCTGTCGGCCATGCGTTGCGGCTCTCCGATGCCCAGAACCTCAGACAGTGGCTGGCCCCAGGTGGCCCAGTCCCGCATGGTGACCCAGTCGATGAGGACGATGTCCTGCGCTCGGGCGAAGTCTCGGGCAGGTTCGGAGTAGCTGCCGTTGGTGACGACCGCGACGACATCGGCTTGGTGGACGGGACGGGCGGTTCCGTTGAGGGTCTGGAGCGCGGGCGATCCGACCTTGGTTCGCTGGTTCTTGACGTGCTTGCACTGAATGACGACGCGCCTCTGATCGGGTGCCAGTGCGATGACGTCGGCTCCCAGGTCGCCCGCCCCGCCGCGATCGCGTCGGACTTGGAAGCCGTCGCGCTCTGCGAGGCTGGCGACGGCCAACTCGAACTCCTTGTGGTGCATGCCGTGGAGCCGGTCCATCGAGATGCTCTTGGCGGATTTCTCGAAGGCGATGCGTTCGGTGTCGCGCAGTGCTATCGGATGCAGTTCGTCGCGGTACTCACGGAGGATCTCCTCCAATCGCTCCGTGGCCTCGGGCAGGTCGTGCCAGTGCTTGACCGCAGTGTCCAGCAGGAACGGGCCTCGCTCGGCGGTCCGCCCGTAGCGCGTGAGGAGTTTCTTCATCTGGCCCGAGTCGTCGAGCAGGGTTGTCCAGATGTCCCAGGCTTCCTGCTCCTTTGCTTCGGCTTCCTTGTGCTCGTAGTAGAGCTTGTTGTGGGCGTTTATGGCCGCCTTGACGCAGTCGTCTCTGGTGGGCGTCCAGATGGGCGCGGTCTTCCCGTATCCGTACAGGCGGGGCTGGACGCGGTCGAGTTCGGCCTTGACGGCATCACGATGCTTCGACAGGCGCAGGTGGATGGCTCGTGCGATCTTGCACTCGCGGGCCCACAGGTACGAGGCGAACAACTCGTCGGGGCCCGCCTCGGCGATGTAGTTGCCCATCTCCCGTCGAAGGGTCTCGTCCTCGTAGCTGGGCGGGGTAACTGGGGCTTCGCAGTCGATGATCACCGCGGGAGGCTACCCGAGGCTGCCGACAGTGGACTAATGCCAGGTACGGCGTGTATGCGCAGGTCAGGGCCTTGCCGGAGGGTTTGGCCACGCAACGGCCGCCGTTCGGCAGCCTGCCGGTTCAGTGGGTCGGAGGCTTGGTCATGTACATCTTGATGGCGGAGGCCAGCACCGGGATTGGCTCGTAGGGTGCGATGGCCTCCGCGATCACTTGGGCTAGTTCGTCGATCGTCCGCACCACGTACAAGCGACGCGACCAGGACGTGAAGCTCACGGTCTTCTCCACCGGATGGTCGCGATCCCGCCCTGGAAGTCCACCGCAGCTCGTCGTTTCCGGACCGGCCGCGCGCAGTCGTTCCGAAGGCAAAGTCAGTCAAGCTACTTGGTCTTCTGTCAGATTTGATCAATTCCTTCCTGGCCTGCAGAAAGGAACCATCCAAAAAAGCGGTTGCCTAACCCCAAGAGGCCCTGGCTCCCGGACCGATGGTCGGCTCGGGGAACGGGGCAGGAGGACCGCGACGCCACCGACGTCCTCGGCCGGATCGGAGCGCCGGCGGCCGAGGCACTGCCCCGCCTGCGGCAGATGCTCGAAGCCGGCCATGCCTGGACCCGCACGCACGCCGCCGCCGCGATCTACGACATCGGCGGCCCGGCCGAGGCCGTCCTACCCGTGCTGCTGGAAGGGTGGGAGGAGAACGACTCGACCGCCGGCCATGTCCTGGACTGCCTGCGGCGGATGGGCCCCGCCGCCGCGCCTGCCCTTCCTCGGATCCACGCAGAACTCGCCCTCGCCCGCCGAAGCGGCGGTCCGCAGGAGGTCCTGCCGGGTTCTGCCCGATGCGCTCTCGGCCGGCCGGGCCGCGTCGTTGAGCGCTCGCCGCTCCGATGAACACCGCGCGATCGAGCAGCAGGTTTGTATGACGTGCGCCAGCGGAACGTCCTGGCCAGCACCTGGCGGTAGGCGGGAACGTGCTTCTCTACGTCCGGGCGCAAGAGCTGCGGAAGTCAGACGCTGGCTCGGCCACGTTGGGAGCGGGGGGTCTTCTTGCCGACGGCCTTGGGCTCGATGGTGCGGGGGTCGACGGCTTCGCCGGGGGCGCCAGCAGCGTAGGGGCCGTCGGGCTCAAGGTCTCGGTCGTGGGGCAGGAGGAAGAAGACGCGGCGCCGGTGCAGGCCGCTGTCGGGGTCGGCTTCCGCGGTGGCGTCGAGTTCGGCGTAGCCGACCATGCGGCCGTCGCGCAGCCAGCGGGGCTTGCCCAGGCGGCGGGGTGTCTTGTCGATGGTCTGACGTACGTAGTCGAGCACCGAGAGATCCTCCAGCCAGACCACGTCCTTCTCGTGGGTGAGAGCGCTGCCGTCCAGTAGCGAGCTCATGACCGGGGGCCTTCCTTCGTGGTTGTGGGCCGGGAACAGATGGCAGACGGGAGCGAACCGGTGGTGTCTGCATCGTAAGGCGGACGGGCCTGCGGGATGTAGACGGGCCGGGTCGGTTTCCCGGTGGATCCGCCGACTGTCGGAGCGGGGATGCGATCAGTCGACAAGGAGACCAAGCCCCGGATAGAACTTGCGCCCGTTGCTCTTGACCATGTCGTTCGGGGTTGCCAGGCCGAGATCGGTCCGGACGCGGGTGGCGAAGGCACGGTTGCTGGTGGGGCGGATCCCCTCACCGGACGTACACCAGTTCACGTAGGCCGCGTAGAGCTGGCCCTGCTCCACACGCAGCTCCGCTTCACCGCCTTCGCGGGTGCAGCACTCGGCCAGGAACCGGCCGATGGTGTCCTCGGTGGTGGCGTAGGCGTCCGTGGCCAGCCGCACCCGGGCCGGGCCTTCCAGCGGATCAGCTAGGCCGGCGCCGGCCTGCCGCTGTTCACGGAGGTCGTGGTAGCGGCTGGCGCCCTGGACCACCCAGTGGAGGATCCCGGGACCCTCGTCGCGGACCAGTTCCATCGCCAGATTGTCGATCTTGTTCTCGTCGGAGACGGTCCGCTCGAAGGGCACGAGGCGGATGCGGCGCCAAAACGCGAAGCCGCCGGTGGTGACCTCGGGCCTGTGGTTGCCGAGCAGCCACAGGTGGTGGGTGGGCAGGAACGAGAAGTAGTCCTGCCGCATGCGGCGGGCCTTGATCTTGTCGCCGCCGGTGAGCAGCTTGACCCGGGCCTCGTCGAAGCGGTCGGTGGACTTGAGCTCGGAGCACACCAGCAGGCGCCGACCGTGGAGCTCGGTCAGCTCGGTCGAGTGCTCGTTGTAGGCCCCTCGATCCATCAAAAAACCCGGCGGAGCGGCGTCGGCGTAGTCACCGAGCAACTGCAGCATGACGTCCAGCAGGACCGACTTCCCGTTCTTCCCATGACCGTAGAGAAAGGGGAGGACCTGGCCGCCGACGTCACCAGTGGTGGAGTAGCCGAGCAGGACGTGCAGGAAGTCAATCATCTCCCTGCCGGCCTCGTCGTCGCCGAAGGTCTCATCGAGGAATCGGGTCCAGCGGGGGGTCGGCATGTCCTCGGGAGCCACGCTGGTGGCCCGGGAGTGACAGCCGTTGGCCGGGGACGGCTTGTGGAGCTCGCCGGTGCGCAGGTCGACCACCCCGGCCGGAGTGCACAGCGCCCAGGGATCGCTATCCAGGTCCTCGGCGGCCATCGACAGGGCCGGAGAGGACTTGGCCTGCTCCAGGAACGCCTTGATCCCCGCAGTGGAGCTGGTACGCCTGCGATGGAGAGCGACCTCCCGGTCGGTGTACACCAGGGTGGGGTCGCTGTCGGGCATCTGTTCGGCGAGTTCCCCGGCGGCCCACAACGCCGCCTTCTCCGCGCCGCGCTTCCACCGGTAGCCCGCCCACTCATACCAGCCCAGCCCCTCGACGTGCCGGAAGGTGTCCTGGTAGAGGCGGATGAACAGCTTGGCATTGCCGCGGTCGGTGAGCATGTGCGGCAGCAGACCATCCTCCTGCCGCACGACCGGAGCCTTGACACCCTTCTGCGCCGGAAGGGGAGCAGCGGGGACGAGCTGTTCCTCGAACTCCAGCATCTCCTGGGCCGCGGCAACGGCGTCGAACCCGCGCGGGGTGTCGGCGGCGCTCATGAACGACGTCCTTCGAGGTGGAGCGGGCGCAGCGCGCCCGCAGCTAGCGAAGCAGTGATCAGGTCTTCAATCCGGCGTGCCTGCTGGGGGCGAGCTGTCAGGGCTGCGTCCCGCAGCATTGCGGCGGCTTCGCCGTGTCCGAGGTGGCCGGCTGCGACCAGGCCCCCGGCCGTGTAGGCGGCCCTGTTCAGCTTCTCGGTGAAGCCTGCGCCCTCGGGGACGCGGGCACAGCCCGCGACTTCCTGCAGCAAACGGGCCAGGGTGTGCGCGGCGGCCCGGGGCCTGCGGCTTCCCGCAGGGGCGGGGACTGCTGCGGCAGGGACCGGGCCTTCGTCAGCTCTGGGGATCCGGTGGCCCGTACGGGCGAGTTCATTGGCCAGCCAGGTCGGCAGCGGGGCGGGCAGCCGGGCCGGGCCGACAGGTTGGTAGATGCCTGCGGGGGTCCGGGTGCCGGGCGCGACGATGTACCCGCCGTGGGCCCTGACGTCCACCTGCCAGGCCAGGGCGACTCTGGAGCTGGATCCTGCGGAGCAGCGGAAAGCCGTGGTGCTGCGGTACCAGATGTGCAGGCCGCCCGACGGCGTGCGCACCCTCAGGGTCGAGGTGTCGCGGGCCGGGTCGGGCTGGCCGCGGTAGGCGGCCAGGAGGGCGAGGGTGTCGTATCCGGAGGCCAGACCATCGAGGTTGACCTGTGAGGGGATCCGGATCCCCGGCAGCAGGAGGGATCGGTCGGGTACCGCGTCGGTATGTGCGTCAACGTCGATGACAATCAGGTCCGCCGGGCCGCATGCGACCCCGACCCCGAAGTCCGGGCCCTCCTGCCACCAACTGTCGACCAGCCGCGGGTCGGTGGTGGCGGCGTGGAAACCGTGGCAGTACCGGCCCTGCTTGATGCAGGGGCACTTTCGCGGATCGTCCTTGACCTGCCGGCAGCCCTCGCAGCTGCCCGCGGGGGTCTTGCGGCCCGGTGCGAGCGGATGAACGGGCCAGCCCTGGGCCGCGCACCAGCGGGCCACCGCGAGCCCGCGCGCGGGCCTCGCAGGGGCAGTGCCGCTCGGCTCGGTGCGCACGCTCTGTCCTTCACTGGAGCCCGGCCCGCTGGGACACGCAGCCACCAGGAGGCGGCCAGGGACCGGAGGGACCGAAGGGACTGAATTCTGGAATGAGCAGAGCCTAGCGTGAGCCAGTACAGATCCCCGCTGCTGCCCCTCCATCACGTACCACCCCAGGTGACGGCCAGAAGGGCCAGTTTGCCTCGAAGTCAGCCGCTCTGCCCAGTTTTGAGAGAGACCAAAGGGACTGACTCTCCGAACTGTATCGGCGATCGCCCGGGCAGAGCCCGGACACGCCGCACAGCTGACCCGATGTTCAAACTCAGTCCCTCCAGACCCTCCGGTCCCTGGAGCGGGCCTGGCGCGGGGCAACATGCCAGGGCCTGGCGCGGGCGGGCGGAAGGTGCTGGACCCTGCTCGGTCCCTGTGCTGTTTTCCCAGGTCAGACGGCATACGCACCCATGGAAAGGGACTGAAGGGACTGAGAATCCCCATTATGACCAGATCCTTCGTATGTGGCTGTCTCGCGCGCGTCCACGCACGAACAGGACCCACCGCGTAACGAGTTCCGCTCATAATTGGAAAACTGAGTCCCTTCAGTCCCTTGCAATGCGGCCACCATGGCTCTGACCTGGGAAAACAGCACAGGGACTAAAAGATCTGCAGCACAGGGACTGAACCCTGAGCGGACGGAGACGCGCATCCTCCCCGCTCGTCCGGGATCCACCGGGCGAGCGGGGACTGTGGAGCGGCAGGGACCGAAGAACCACCCGGGGCCGGGCGGCATGGTCCGCAGTGATCCTGTTGTTGCCGCCCGGTCCCGGCACGCTTGGCAGAGGTGGCTGTGGTCCCTAGTTGCTGTGGCGAGCCCGAAGCAGCACCTTCTCCGTACGCGGGATGAAGCGAGCACGGGAGGGCTCGTTGGAGTGCCCGTGCCAGCCCGAGCCAGGCTGTTCCGTTCCGCAACTGATAAGGGATGGAAGTCCATTCCCACTGGACTTTTGATGCGCTTGCGCACCAGAAGATCACCCCTTCTTGCGTTCCGACCTGTCTCAGCGAGGTTCGACGCGTCTCACCGAGGCTGAACGGGAGCGCGCCCGTCTCGGCGCGCTGGTCTGTCTCAATGAAGCTTGATCGCCCAGTTCGGACCCCGTTCGATCCGCTGCAAGGCGGTCCGCAGATGATTGCCGCTATGGAGAACGCGGTCGAGAAGATCAAGGTCTGGTTCCGGTTCATCCCGCGTGAGGGCTGGTTCCCTCAGGACACGGAAGGGCTATGGGCGACAAGACTCAGCCTCGACACGGCCACCATTGAGAACGTCCCATTCCTCCAGGACGGCGTGGCCGAAGGCGACGTTGTGCGGTTCCAGACCGACACCGATGGGCTGCACTGGGCGGTCGGTCGGGTCAGCTCGGCCGGCAACTGCACGGTTCGCGTCGTGCCCATTCCCACCGGGCCGCTGGGACGCAGTCCCCAGGCGGTGTATCGGGGGCTGTCAGCCTTCTGCCTTGGCGGCGAGGTCTTCAGCGAAGACTTCCCCATGGTGGCCTTCAACGCACCGGCCGGCGCGGACTTCGCCGGGATCAAGGCTCTGCTGAATCAAGGGCAAGACGAGGGCTGGTGGCACTACGAGGTCGGCTGTGGCACCGAGGAATGGTGGAACGCCTGACTCCGTGCCTTCCTTGGCCAGGGACGCGTCCACGGCGTGCCCGGCTGCTGGATCGCATCGTTGACTGCTCCCCCGCCCTCGGGCGGGGGAGCAGTCAACGAGCTCCCGGCCGGTCCTCCCCTGGTGCGGGCACCCAGCCGCCCAGCGAACTGGGCGGGAGTCACTTTCCGAATTTGACGACGAACTGTCAGTACCCATGGATACCCTCTCGGCGGAGCGGCCGGAGTCGCTCTCGACGGATGGAGAGGCACGGGTGGACAAGGTGTCCGTACGGCTCGCACAGCTGCAGAATGACGTCGGACGGTGCAACGCCACCGCAGCCGACAGCCTCCTCGCCCATTTCGTGCAGGTGCCCGACCTCCGCCAGCGCCGGTGACCACTCCCTCACGAATGTCCACCCCGACGACCAGCAGGGTCCGGCTCGACCCGGTGCTGGCCGACCGCGTGATGGATGCCCAGCACCTGGCCGGCCTGCCCATCGCCCACGGCGGCCACGGACCGGGCGTCCACGTGCGCCCGGCCGAGCCCCTCAACGACGACGACGCCTGCCGGGGGCTGATCGCCCTGCACTGGCTCCCCTCCCGGCGTCTGGCCGCCGCGGCCGCCACCGAGCAGCACCGGCAACCCGCCCACTACGCCCAGCAGCTCGTCGTCAATACGGTCCAGCATGCCCTGACCGTGCTCCTCCCTCACCTCGGCACCACCGCCGCACGGGCCTTCCAACTCTGGGAGGTCCGGGTCACCGCCGCAGTGCCCCTCCCCCACGAACTCACCGGCCTGCCCGGCCCGCGCCCCTCCGGACCCCAGCCCATCGCCTCCGGCATCCGACCCGACGTCACCACAGCCGTCCGGCGCAGCGCCGCCCTCGCCGGCCTGCCTGTTGCCACCCACCCCGGCGACCCGGGAATCACGCTCCGACCGTGCCCACCCCTCGACGTCGACGACGACACTGCCGGCATCGCCGACCTCGGCTGGAACCCCTCCCGCCGCCTCGCGGCCGCCACCAGCGGCACCGCCTGGAACCTGCGCACCGCCGTCGAAGACGCGGTCCGCCAGGCCCTGCCCGTCGCCCTCGGCGCCTGCGGCCTCGACGTGTGGTGGCGGCGCCCCGACGGCCTCCCGCCACAACTGCGCGCCTATGGACCCAGCGAGGACCCGCCGATTCGGCGCTGAAGGCCTCCAACCCACCCGTACCGAAGGGAACACCCGTGGATCCGTTCGAGATGGACAAGCGCGCCCTGACCGCGATCGCGCAGCAAGTCTTCGACAGCATGACCCCTGCGCGCTCGCCCCGGGCACAGGGCGTCCACCTGGCCGCCGCCCTCCCCGCCCGGGCCTCGGGCCGAACCGAACCGGGGCGGGCGTGGACGGTGCGCCTGGACGACGACGGGACCGTCCACGCCACCGCCGCCGACGGCACCCCCGTCATGGGTTGGGTCGCCGTCCCCTGGGCCGTCTCCGAAGTCCTCGCCCCCTTCGAGAACGGCACTCGCCGGCAGCCCGCGCTGGCGCCGGTCGACGACGGCGGCCCGATGGACGCCCTGACGCAGCCGCTCTACCCCTACCTGGACGACGAGCAGCTGGAAGCGGCCTTCGAGCAGGACCCGCAACCCCTCGCCGCCCTCACCGCCGCCATCGCCGACCTGCGCCGACAGTGGGACACCGAAGCCATCCCCGACTACGTCGAACAAGCCGCCGCCCGGATCCGCGTCACCGAGCCGCAAGTCCCCGTACTGGATGACCACCTGAACCCCAGCGAGCAGCCGTGGTGCAGCGCCGCCAGCTGCGGCTGGGTCCGCACCGCCGCGATTGTGGAAGCCGCCGACCCCGTCTGGGGCCGCATTCACCGCTCCGGCTACGGCCGCTCCTCATCCTGGATCCCCCGCGCCGCAGCCGAACTCCTCGCCGAACCCGACAGCGACCTGGCCGACTTCCTGCGCTACCACCTGCTCGACAACGAAGGCCCCGTCGACCTCATCACGATCAACGGCCCCGAAGGACCCGTCTACAACCTCAACAGCGGTGGCGCGCACCGCACCCACCTGTTCCGCATCCTCGGCATGCCCTGGATCTTCGCCACCCAGACCGCCCTGATTACCCCATTGGAGACGGCCGGATCCATCACAGACGCCGACCGCTGGCAAGGCCTGATCGACCGGGGCCTACTCCACGGCGAGGTCCAGCGCAGCACCCACACCGCCGCCTTGCGCATCAACCACTGCCCGGCCCCGTGGATGATCGCCAAACCCGAGATCGCCGCGGCGTACAACACCGCCTACGAACACGCCTACCCCGGAGCCCTCGGCCGCCTCGGTGTCCCGCCCCACGCCCTGGCCGACGCCACGTCCTGGGAGAGCTGGCTGCTCACCGGGACGTCAGCGGCCGCGCCAGACACCGGCCTCGCCCGGTACCTGAGCCTGCTGTCCCGGGCCGGCCGGAAGGCAGCCGACCAGCCCTGAGCAGCACCACGGCCCGCCCGCATCGGAGACCCTGCTCCGGGCGGGCCGACCGCCGTCCGGACGCCCCCGCAGCGGAGGCAACGGGAACCCGGCGGCGACACCGGAAGCACAGCCTGGTCCGTCTCCAGGTCACCGCGAACCCCGACCAGGTCCGCTCCTGCGCAGAAGAGCCAGCCACTCCGAGGGGCGGCCAAGCGCAGACCAGCGCCACCTCTGCGCATCGCTATGCGCACGCCTGACCAGCAGCAACGTCGAATCAGGCCCGCCTGCGCAATGACCGGCTGGCCCTTGCGCAGACGGCCATTGCGCAAGATCACTGCGCAGACGGCCCCTGCGCAGAGACGATTGCGCTGCGCAATCTTCCCCGGCCCTGCCCGGCCGCCCGGCGGCCGAGCCTCGGATCCTGCGCATGGAAGGCGCCTGCAGCGGTCTCCGGGAACACGGTCACGATGCCCAGGACCGAGCCGTGAGCCGCGATGTCGGTGGCACCCGGCATGATTCCGAGCATGACCGATGAAGCACCCGTCATCTCCTCCTCCAGCGATTACGCCGACGCCGTTGCTACCGCTGTCCGGGCGGCCGCCGCCTACTACACCGACGGCGGTACACCGCTCGGTGACGACGAGTACGACGCCCTGCTGCGCGCCGTCGCGGCCTACGAAGAGGCTCACCCGGACGAGGTGCTGCCGGACTCCCCCACCGGGAAGGTGGCTGGCGGCGCGGCCCAGGGCGACGTGCCGCACAGCGTGCCGATGCTCTCGCTCGACAACGTCTTCTCGGCCGAGGAGCTGACGGACTGGGCGGCGGGGCTGGAGCGCCGGCTGGGCCGCCCGGTGACCGCGTGGTGCGTGGAGCCCAAGCTGGACGGCCTAGCGGTGGCCGCGCGCTACCGCGCCGGGCATCTGCAGCAGCTGATCACCCGCGGCGACGGCCTCGCTGGCGAAGACATCACCCACGCCGCCGACGCCGTACTCGGACTGCCCGCCGTGCTCGCCGAGCCCGTCGACGTCGAACTGCGCGGCGAGGTCCTGCTCACCGGCGAGCAGTTCGAGCGCGCCAACGAGGTGCGCACCGCCCACGGCGCCACCCCGTTCGCCAACCCCCGCAACGGCGCCGCCGGAACCCTGCGCGCCAAGGACCGTCCCTATCGCATCGAGTTGACCTTCTTCGCCTACTCAGCCGTGGGCGCTGGCGACCTTGACCACGCCGCGCTCCTCGTGCGCCTCGCCGCCCTCGGTGCCAACACCGCGGCGAGCACGGCGGCGCACCCGCTGCGCTGCACCACCCTGGATGAGGTCCAGCAGCGCGTCGACCAGATCGCCGCGCTCCGCTCCGAGCTGCCGTTCGGCATCGACGGCGTCGTCATCAAGGCCGACTCCTCGGCGGACCAGCAGGAGGCTGGCTCCGGCTCCCGGGCACCGCGCTGGGCGGTCGCCCGCAAGCTTGCCGCCGAGCACAAGGTCACCCGGCTGCTCGACGTCGAGTGGAACGTCGGGCGCACCGGCATCATCGCCCCGCGCGCGGTCCTGGAGCCGGTTGTCATCGATGGCGTCACGGTCACCTACGCGACGCTGCACAACCCGGCCGACATCACCCGGCGCGGCCTGATGGTCGGGGACCGTGTCTTCGTCCTGCGCGCTGGGCGACGTGATTCCGCGCGTCCAGGCACCGCTGGTCGACGAACGAACCGGCGCCGAGCAGCCGATCGTCTTCCCGGAGTTGTGCCCGCGCTGCGGCGATGCCATCAACCGCGAGGAACAGCGCTGGCGCTGCGTACGGGGCCGCAACTGCCAGCTGGTGGCGTCCATCAGCTACGCCGTCGGCCGTGACCAGCTCGACATCGAGGGCCTGGGCGGCACGCGCGCCGTCCAGCTCGTCGAGTCCAGCCTCGTCGCCGACCTCGCAGACCTGTGGACCCTCACCCGCGAGCAGCTCCTGGGCCTGGAGCGGATGGGCGAAACCAGCACTGACAACCTGCTTGCCGCGATCGAGGCCGCCCGGACCCGCCCGCTCAACCGGGTCTTTTGCGCGCTGGGCGTGCGCGGCACCGGGCGCACCATGTCCCGCCGGATCGCCGCCCACTTCGGCTCGATGGTCGCGATCCGCGCCGCCGATGCCGACACCCTGGCCCAGGTCGACGGCATCGGCGCCGAGAAGGCCCGTGTCATCGTCGCCGAACTCTCCGAGCTCGCGCCCTTGCTGGACCGCCTCGCGGCCCAGGGCGTGGGCACCGCCGTCACCGCCCCGCAGGCGCCCGCTGCGTCCTCGGCCAGCGCTGCTTCGGAACAGGAGAGCGCGGTAGCCGGGCCGCTGGCGGGCGCGGCCGTCGTCGTCACCGGGACCATGACCGGCCCGCTCGCCGAGCTGACCCGCAACGAGATGAACGAGCTGATCGAACGCGCCGGAGGCAAGGCGTCGTCGTCCGTCTCCAAGCGCACCACCATTCTCGTGGCCGGAGACAAGGCCGGCTCCAAGCGGGCCAAGGCCGAGGAGCTCGGGGTGCCGGTCAGCACGCCGGAGGAGTTCGCTGCGCTGGTAGCCGACTACCTGGCGTAGACCGCCAGTGCGAGCAGAAGCCGCGCGTCGGCTGATCGCACCGTGCCCGCATCCGCCAGAACACGAGCAGACTGACCGCCGCCGCTCCCCCACCGAGGTCGTCCGCGGGCACCGGTGAACGCGGAGATCGACCCGGGCCGGACGGCCTCAGGAGCTCCGAGCGCGGGGACGAGACAGGCACCGGAGCAAGGCCAGCCGCCCACTCAGCGGGCCGCAGCTTCACCCGGAGGCCGTCGGGCGCCGAGGGTATCCACTGCATGGACCCGACCGTGCCCGCGGCCAGGGCAGCCAGCAGTACGAGCAGGCAGCTTGACCCGCTACCCTCCGTCAAGAACACGACGCATGATGTGACATGGCTGACAAGCAGAGGAGGGCTCCGTGCTCCGAGCGTGGCGAGAGCAGTACGAGGCGAACCAACAGCTCAAGCGCGACATTGCACGCGAACGATGGGAACAGGAGAAGCGCTTCCAACAGGAGGACCGCCAGGCCAGCCAAGCGGTACTCGAAGCCAACACCGTTGGCCTGGACGAGCACAACGCCGCGATGAAACTCGCAGCCGGCGTCTCCTACCTGACCCTGGTGTGCCACGAGGACACCTGGACCTTCGTGGCCCGTTGCGCCTTCGGTCACTGGAAGGCGACCTGGATCAAGTGCACCCACGACCCTTCGGACTTCCGCGGGCCGAACACCGCGAGCATCTACACGAAGGCGTTCACGGTCAACCCCAACCTCCGGGAGGGGCGCATCCAGAAACAGCAGGACGGCATGCAGTCCGTCATCCTCTCTGGCCACAACCTGACCAGGATCCTGGACACCCTGCGCACCGGATCGGCCGGCCCGGACCTCGTGGACTCGGCTCGATGCCGGACGCTCTACTCGAAGTTCGCCCAGTTCGTCTCCATGGTCGACCCCGAGGCACCCTCCGGGCAGAGCACCGGAATCGAGTTCCGCATCGACGACAGCGTGCTTCCGGCAGTCTCGGCGTAACCCCGATGTGAGCCTGGAGCAGGCAGGCGCGGCGGTCGGGGCCGCTGGCGGGCGGAGACTCCGGCGCCACCGGGCGGCCACGGGGACAGCACTGGCTTAGCGTGCGGGCGCAGCGGCGAGGGACCTGTCGCGCGTCAGGTTCGGCGGTACCGCCCCACCCCATCGAAGGCTCGGCCGTCGTAGAGCGCCGGGGCCGGGCGAGGGCCTGCTGGTCGTCGCGGCCAGCACTCCGCTCCTCGTCTTGGTGGTTCATGTCTTGTGGAGTCACCCAAATTTGGGTGACTCCACAAGACATGAACCACCGAAAATGGGATGTATGGGGGGAAATGCGCAAAGAATCATGACAGTGGGTGAGAAGCGCGCACCGGGGCGCCGCTAGGGTCGTCCCATGCTCATTGCCAACGTCAGCCCCCGAACCGGTGGCAAGACCACTGATTCCGGTCTCCTTGCCCACGCCGTTAAGGAGACGAAAACGAAGAAGGCCCCGCAAGGCCGCAAGGTCAAGGGCTTCGACGCCGACCACTCACAGCAGTTCTGGCAGTGGGCACAGAACGGCGACTTCTCCTTCCCCGTGGACAAGCTGGCCACCGCGCGCTTCCACAAGGAGTACGTCCTGCCGGAAGACGTGGTCGGCATCGTCGACTGCGGACACAGCGAGAACCACCCGGACATCACCGACTCCGTTCTCCGCGTCGCGGACCTTGTGATCCTTCACATGGCGCCGACCGCAGGTGACTTCGAGCGCATCGTCGAGCCCGTCGACAAGACCACCCTGGCCGACATGATCAAGAGGTCCGCATCCCTGCGGGCCGATGGCCAGGCGCCCCCGGCGGTAGTCCTTCTGAACCGCACCGTCCCCAACACCAAGTCGTCGAAGAACTACCGCACCGAGATGGAAGCCGAAGGATGGGACGTGCTGTCGACCACGATCCCCAGGTCTGAGGCCTTCGCCCAGGCCGTCGGCTTTCCCGTGATCGGGGCCAGCAAGGGTCCGTTCGGCGCTCTCGTACTGGAGCTGGAGTCCCGGGGACTGCTGACGTGAGCCACACGGAGAACATGAAGCGCAGGGCCGAAGAGCGACAGCGCAAGCGGGAAGAAGCAGAACGCGAGCGCAAGGAACAAGAGGCGGCGTCCGGAGCCGATGGCAACGCCGGTGGGCCGGACGCTCCGCCCCCCGGGCAGGAACTCGCGACCACCACGGAGACCCCGCCCACCTTCGTGCCTGCCCAGCAGCACGGCACCGCGACCAGGCCTCAGCCCCTGACGCCGGACCTCATCCCCGAGCCAGACCTCATCGAGGCCTCCGGCGATCTCACCGCAGACGAACGACATGACCTCGCCCAGTGCGAACGTGCCTTCCGCCACGCCAACCAGGCCGCCTGGATGAAGGGGAAAGCCGCGCACGCGGTTCGCAACCGCCGCCTCTACCGGGAGGGCGGCAGGACCTGGGCCGCCTACTGCGAGGAAGAGATCGGCGAGTCCGAGTCCGACGTCAACCGGCAGATCCAGGAGTGGCCCCTCGCAGCAGCGATCGGCACGGCCTACACCGCGAGGAAAGCCGTGCCGGCCTCCCACATCCGGGCGCTGCTCCCCCTGACCAAGACCGCAGACGTCGATGACCTCGCCGTCGCCTACACCCGGCTGCGCGAGCACGCGGACGAGCTGGGACTCAAGGTCACGGCAGCCGCCCTCACCTCGATGGTCGACCGCTTCTCAAAGGAAACAGACCCTTTGCCGGTCGCCCAGTTCGGGGCAGCAGTCCGAGCCATCGCCCCGGCTCCCCGCGACCGGCAGGTGGAATCCAGGGAAGCTGACACGACCGGCGGTCACCCAAATTTGGGTGACGACCGTACGTCGGAGGCCAAGGCGGACGCGCAGGCGGCGGAGGGCACGAACGCTGGGGAGCGGTCGGCTGGCGGTCACCCAAATTTGGGTGACACCTCGCAGGAGCAGCGGGCCAGCGAAGCTGCCGTCCAGGGGGGTGAGGAGACGGAGACGATCGAGACCGTCGAGGCCGAGGTCCTCGACGAGGCCCGGGCTCTCGCTCTGCTGACCAGCCTCACCCAAGCCGCAGAGACACTCTCGGACGATCTGCTGGAGGCTACTCCGGCGACCCTGCAAGCGATCTCCGCTGCTGCACGGCACATTGCCGAGTCAGCGGAATCCCTTATCTGAACAGCCCGGGTCACCCAAATTTGGGTGACCCGCACGAAGGCCCGGCGCCCGCCGGGCCTTCGCCGTATCTTGGACCGCTGCGCCGGGCAGCGGCATCCTCGGCCGGACCCCCCGTCAAGGCGCAGTACCTTGTCCGGCCGCACGCGTCACCAGGCCTGATCGAACGCGGGCAGCGGGCGGAGGTCCCAGAGCGCGTCGCCGGCGCCCGCCCACCGCTCGATCTCCCGCTTGCCCAGCAGGGTGATGTTGTGTTCCTGGGCGAAGACTGCGGCTTTGCGGGAGAAGCTGCCGTTGGTCACCATCAGGGCGACATCGGCTCGGTGTACATCCCACACCGTTCCCTTGAAGCGCTGTAGGTCCGGAGTGCCGACCTTGCCGTCTCCCGAAGTGTGCTTGCACTGGACGACGAAGCGCCGGCCCGATCGGGGCGAGAGCGCGATGACGTCGGCGCCCAGATCGCCGGACCCGCCGAAGGCCTGCTCGATGGTGAATCCGTCACGGGCCAGCAGTCTTGCCGTCAGGCGCTCGAACTCCCGGTGGTGAAGACCACGTATCGCGTCGTGGGTCATGGACAGCCCTGACCGCGACCAGTCGAATCTCCGGTTGGCCGCCAGTGCGAGCGGGTGCAGGGCATTGCTGTGCTGGCGGATGGAGAGGTCCACCCGGCTCTTTGCTGCGGCCACCTCCTGAGACAGGGCCGCGAGCTCGGCGAAGCGGGCCAGCCCGCCCGGGCGACCAGGGTGCCGGACCGCCAGCAGGCCCGATTCCTCCGCCAGCTCGTCCCACAACTCGTCGGCCCGGTCCGCCAGCCGCGCGGCCTCCTCCGCCTCCTGGCTCAGGGATCCCGCCAGCGCGGACTGCACCGGGTACCAAGCGGAGACTCCGGAGAGCGAGATCGGCGCCGGCGTTGCCGGCCACCGGCCGCGGGCCCGGATCTCAGCGCGCTTGAAGTGAAGGGCCTCCTCCGATATGCGGCGGCAGTGGTCCTTGGCCGCAGCGTGAACGCTCCGGACGAATGACGCCTCCGGAGGGAGCACGGCGGAGGCCAAGTGCTCTCGCCGCGCATGCTCCTCCAGCGCGGCACCATGAACCACATCGCGTAGATCCCTCATTACGGCGGCGAAGTCCTGACGCGCCTGCTCCAGCCGACTGCCGATCTCGGCAGCGTCCTCGACCGGTGACCTGCGGCGCTCCCCCTGGCTAGGGAAGAAGGTGACCGGGTCGAGCCCAGCTTCGTCGCGCATGCTCTTCCACGTAGCCCGTGCCCGCTTCCGGAGCAAGTCGGAGTCGGATGTGAGCGTGCGTAGCCGCGACAGCGCATCGTCGAGAGCGCCCTGGACGTGTTCCCGGACGCTGGCCGGAGCCCAATTGTCGCCGGTGGCAGGCCACGGTGTGGCCCGCCGCTTGGAGATGTCGTCAAACGCCTCCCATGCGGCAGCGGCGTGACTGTCGGCCTGATCTGCCCAGTCCCGGCAGAACCAGGCTTCCGTGACCCACAGCCACGCCGCCAGCAGATCATCGGCGTTCGCCGACGCGATCTCCAAGCCCATCTGCTTCTTCAGATCGGCTCGCTGGTATCGCGAAGGCGTGATGGCGGCGAAACGGTCGATGATCACCGACGGAGGCTACCTGGGAAGACCGACAACCTAACGAGGGACTGGGGCGTCATCCTCCGGGTTCTGGCGCCTGAGAGCCCCATCGGGCGCGCAGAGGCGATGACGGGACAAGATCCTTGGGGATACAGCCGCGGGTAGCGCCATTGCGCAGCGTCACGAACATCTGACGTTCAGCATCCAAAACGGCTGTGCGGACCCACGACGACCCGCTACCACCGATGCCACTGTGACCCTGACAGTCTCCCGTGGGAAGCTGACCCCCTTGACTAGTCAACGAGCAAGGGGGAGTCGGTGGCCCGGCCGGTCCTGAGAAAGATCCACTGGTGGATGATCGGGTTCGTCGCGATCGGAGCGCTCTTCATCGCCACGATCGGCCTCGGCGGGTCCTACCTCGCCGTCCGCGACGTCGCATTCCGCCAGGGCATGGGCGCCTTCTCGAAAATCTTCCCGATCGGCGTGGACGCCGGGATCATCGTCCTCCTCACCCTCGACCTTGTCCTCACCTGGCTGCGCATCCCCTTCCCCCTGCTGCGCCCCACTGCATGGCTGCTCACCGTCGCAACCATCGCCTTCAACGCGAGCGCGTCCTGGCCCGACCCGCTCGGCGTAGGCATGCACGCCGTCATCCCGGTGCTCTTCGTCATCATCAGCGAGGCCGCCCGTCACGCCATCGCGCGTCTGGCCGAGCTCAGCTCGGACCGGTCTATCGAGAAGATCCGGCTGATGCGGTGGATCCTGGCGCCGGGGCAGACCTGGGGCCTGTGGCGGCGGATGCAGCTATGGGAGATCCGCAGCATCGACACGGCGATCCAGGGCGAGCAGGCCCGACTGACCTATAAGACCCTGCTCGCAGGTGCGCAGCCGCGGCGTCGGAGAGCCGGCTCTCTGCCGCCTGCGGCATATCTGCCGTTGGAGCTCTCCAACCTCGGCGTGCCGATCGAGGTGACCTACCAGGCGGGCCTGGAGGCAGCGGGCATCGAGGCCGGGCCGATGGACCGCCTCCTGGCCTACTACGCGCAGAACGCCCCCACCGACGACCGGCACCAGGGCAGCCCCAATGATCATGCGCAGGTCCAGGGCGCCGACATTGCGCAGCGTCAGGCGATTGCGCACACGGCCGCTGAACCGATTGCGCAGGGCGATCTTGCGCAGCCAGCCATTGCGCATGCCCCCGCCCCAGAGATTGCGCAGCCTGCTCCTGCGCAGTCGATTCCCGGGTTTGCGCAGGTCAGAGGCCATACGCAAGGTATTGCGCAAGCTCAGGCCGGGCCAGTCGAGGAGGCCTTCGTCGTTGCGCAGCTGCCGGAGCGGCTGGCTGCGGTTGCTCACGACGACGATCTTCTGCGCGTCGGCTCTGCGCGGGACACCGCCGCCGAGGCCGGTGCGCAATCTGGCATTGCGCAGACGGAAGCGAACGGCGAGCAATGGGACCAGCAGCCGGTGCAACCCCCGCAGGCCGTTCCGGGCTCGCGGGTGTCAGCCCTCACCGCTGCCACCGGGCCGGTGGTCACCCAGCCGACCGACGACTCCCTCCAGCCGACCGAGATCCCGGCCGGCTGGATGGAAGGCTTCCAGGCATTCGTCGCCGAGTTCGGGCGGCACCCGAAGTTCGGCCCGAAGGAGACGGAGCTCGCCGACTACCTCCACGAGCGCGGATACAAGAGCAACAAGGCCGGGGATGGCCCGCCCAGCTGGCACGCCGTCCGCCGGTACACCCCCACGCTCCAGAAGCTGGTTCCGGCCCCGACGCAGCAGAGTCTCGACCTGGAGGGCACCCTGGTATAGCGCTCGAATGCTCACCACCCGTACGTGGTCCAGGTTCGCGCCGAAGGCGGTCCGGCTCGGGGGCTGGCCCGGCGTGAGGCGTTCGTGGCGGACCAACACCGACCAGTTCTCGGCAGCCCGGCCGCCGGGCCCGCCAGCGAGGACTCGACGCTAAGGGAAAGCCGTAGCCGGGTCGGCCGGAAGCAGGTCGGCGCCGGCATGCTGCTGTTCCGCGGCATCGGTCACGGATCGACCCTCCCGCCGAGCGCGGCCGGGCGTCAAAGCTTCGCGACTTTGACTGGTCCGTAGGGTCCGGAGCTCATGTCACCAGCCGTCGATACAGTCCTGATCATGACCACCACGGGGGGAGTCCGGGTCGACCACGGGTCGATCGAGCGGGACTTGGAAGAGCGCGGCTACGACGGCTGCCACATCGAGTACGTGCCCGAGCATCAGAACGCTGGGGGAGATGCCAGGCTGCTTGCCGCAGTCCAGGAGGCAGCGAGTGCGGCCAACAGTTACGGCAATGGGGGGACGATGCGGGGCCAGGCCCCTGCCCTCACCCTGGCTGGCGTCGACGTCTCGCTGAAGGACTACTGGGGGCCCGACTCCCTGACCGCCTGGCTCGGCGCCTTCGCCCGGACACTCGAACAGCAGGGCTTTGGTGGCCGGGTCGGTGCCACCCCCGCGGTGATGCCGCCCTACTGGTTCCGGTTTGGCCGGGAACCCAGGGCGGGCGCCTTCATCGCACTGGAGCACCCCCTCACCGAGCGGCCTTTCGCCGAGAACTGGTGCCGGGAGGCGGACGCCTGGGCCGGGCGCGGTGGTGGCGAGGCCCACCTCGCCGCCGGATCCGTGCTCCAGCGAGACTCCTCCGCTGACGTCGCGCAGCACCTCGCCAGGTCGCTGGCGAACAGCCGTACTGCGACCCTCGCCTACCTCGACCCATTGGAGCCGCGGGCCACCCGGGTGTGGGCTCAGCAGGACGGTCTGGCCGTCTACCAGGCCCACGACCCTGCCGCCCGGTGGGAGGACCTGATTGACCGGGCGCGGGACGCCGTCCTGGCCAACGCCGCTCGGGCCCGGTTCGCCTTCGCGGACATGACCCCGAAGTGGGCCTACGGCTGGGCGGACAGTGCTCGGCCCCTGCCGGCCATCCCCGTTCATGCCCTGTACCGCAACGATCCGCTGTGGGCCCGGCGTCTGCCCGACGTCCATGCCCTCCAGCTGCTGACCGGCGCCCACCTCGACCGGGTACGGGATCTGTCCGCCTGGACCGTCACCGAGGTCCACCCCGGCCGCTTCCTCGTGCAGGCCCGCGACCTCGCCGCCTGGTGTGCTCCGGGCGGCCCGTCCGACGCCGTCCTCGCCCGGGCCCGCAGCGACTTCGGTCCCGCACTGGCAGCACCGGACGACCTGACCTGACGCAGCGCCGCAGGAGCTCGGGCGCGGTCGCCGCGAGCCGATCGAGGCGGCGGCCAGGAGCAGGCGCTCTTCGGAACCGGCGGCGGTGGCCTTCTCCGCGATGCGTTCGTGGAGGAAGACCACCGGCTCCGCTCGGGTGGTGGCCAGTCGGGCGCGACCTGGAGAGCCCGCTGTGGCACTCGGGGCGTGCAGCCGGCCGGGCCGCAGCCGAACCGTCCGGGCGGGGACCGGGCCTCGGAAATGGACGAGGCCCGACCACCCTCCAGTGGCCGGGCCTGGGGCAGCCCTGAGCTCAGAGACCTTGGACGGTTCCACGGCCGGTCGTCAGGCGGGTGATGAGCAGCTCGGTGTCGTCCTGGATGTGGTCGAACTCCCAGTCGGAAGCCATCTGGCGGACCTGGTCGATGACGCTGCGCAGGGCGGCGACGTTGCCGGCGCGGTGCTCGACCCTCATCCAGTCGCGGTAGAGGACCTCGGCGGTCGGCTCGGTGTCCAGGCCGATGGTGATCGCGGCCCTGGCGGCGTCGATGTCGAGGACCTCGTCCCGGCAGCGGAGCATGGCGACGGCATGCGCGGTGTCGACGATGCGGCTGATCATTGTCTGGGCGATCGGGGCGGCCCAGGAGTGGGTGCCGGCGCCGCCGAAGGGCCTGCCGCGAACGAGTGCCAGCGCGGCCTCCAAGTCGCGCACCCCATTCGGGCCGTGGGGCAAGCCTCGCTCGGCCAGGTGCAGGAAGTCGGACCAGTCGACGGTTACCTCCTCGCTCAGCGAGTACTGCTGGACTCCGCGCGGCTTGGGGCGCAGGTACGGCACACCCTGGGAGTCCACGCCGAGGTGGGCGCGCAGCCGGGACATCTCCTGGTCCATCGACCTGGGAGCCCAGGGCCGGGCCGGGTTCATGTGGCTGGCGATGCTGCCGTAGTCGCGTTCGTTCTTGAAGATGAGCAAGGCGGCGAGCAGGCACAGCTTGGGTGGCACCGCTGTGTCGCCCAGGCCGGTGATGCGCAGCGGGCCCAGTACCTGGACCTGGGGGCGGTTGCGGCGGGTTCGGGGGCGGGGTCGTGTTCGCGGACGACGGTCACCACCGGCTGGTTCTTCGTCAGCGTCGGTCCGGTGAGCATCGCGGCGCGCGGGTCCGCGGCGGGGGAGCCGGGGCCGGGGCCGGTCGCCGTGCTGGTCGGGGTGCTGTCGGTGACGGTGGAGGCGGCGTCCGGAGCGGGCACCTGGCCGGCGAGGTCGCTATCGGCTGCGGTGGCTTGGGCGGTCTTCGTCTCGGGCTGCGCGGTCGTGGTGACGTTCGCCTCCTGGTCGTCGGTCTGGTCGGGCTCGGGTAGCAGAAGCAGGTGGGAGCGCGTCCCGGCGAGGTCGATCGCGGCTGGGCCGCGGTGCGGACGGTCCGGGTCCGGGACGGCTGTCCATGCGCCCACGGCCGCCTTGGCGGGCTTGGAGGCGGTCGTCATTGTGGCGGTGAGCTGGCGGTAGGCCTCGTCGGTGACGCGCTGAAGCGCGGCGGAGCCCAGCACGTCGATGTGCTGGGCCTGGGGCAGCGAGGCGTCGAGGACCGTCGCGTCGGGGAACAGGTCGCGGGCCCCGGCGGCTGGAAGGACAGCGGCGACCTTGAGCCCGCGGGCCTTGCCGAGCAGGTCGGCGAACTCGTACAGCTCGTCCGGGGTGGGGGAAGTCGCGCAGACCACCAACCACGGCTGCGGCGGCTCGCCGCCCTCGTGCTCCGCCTGGTGCGCCTCGATGAGGACGCGAGCGAGGTCGGCCCGGGCGGTCTCCAGGCTGGGGGAGTACATCACGCGGCCGGCGGGCAGAAGCTGTTGCAGCTCCAGGCCGAACCCGCAGCTGAGCACCTCGATGTGATCGGCCCACAATGAGGTGCCGGCCTCCATGGTGATCCCCCGGGCGACCTCGCGGACGCTCGTCTCGTCGCCGTCGAGCAGCAGCACACCGAACTCGGGAAGGTTGCCCAGCAGCAGGGTGCCGTCGTCGGCGGTGCCGATCGTGGACAGCCCCGGATAGGGGGCGGGGACCTGGCGGGCTTCCTCGGTGTTGAGCAGAGTGGCGCGGTCGGCGCGTACGCTCCACCAGCCGCCGGAGCGGGCGGTGAACGGGGCCAGGGGCTCCGCGTCGGAATCGTCGACCAGGATCTCGACCCGGTCGGCCGTGACCCGGGCTCCGCGCACCGTTGGCAGGACGTCGGGGTGCTCGTGGGCCAGGGTGCGCAGTGCCCGGTCCAGAAGGTCGACTGAGCCGGGGGAGGAGGTGCGGTCCAGGACCTGTTCGGCCTGGGTGGTGTCCTCGGGCATGGCGATGGTCTCGCCCGGGCGGCGGGCGTTCTGCTGGGCTCGCCGCCGTCGGGCGATCACTGCGAGCACGCCGGCGCCCAGGAGCGCGGCGATTCCTCCGATCTCCTGCGCCGACACCGGTGCCTCGCTGCTGGCTGTCTCCTTCGCGTCGCCGCCGTGCGGGGCAGCGGGGGCTTCGCCTGCCGGGGCGCTGTGCTCCGGTGCCGGGGCGGTCGGTGGTTCGGTGTCCGCCGTGGCTGGGGCAGAAGCAGCAGGGGCAGGGGCTGCCGGTGCTGAAGCGGCCGGTGCGCTCGGGGAGGGAGTCGGGGAGGCCGGGGTGCTCTGCTGCGGTACCGGGGTGGTGGAAGGAGGGGTCTGCGGCGCAGCTGGCGCCTGGGCGGCCGGTGCCGGCGCCTGGACCGGGGGCGCGGTGGTGGTCGGGGCGGCGGGCTGCGCGGGGGCGGCGGCGGCTGGGACGACCACCACGTTGCCGGGAAAGAGTCGGTCCGCGTCGGTCAGGTGCGCGCCGTCAGGCTGCACGACGTCCCGCGTCGCTTCCAGCAGCTCCGGGTACCGGTTGCCGTCGCCCAGTTCCCGCTCGGCGATCTGCGACAGCGTGTCGCCCTGGTGGACCGTCACCGTGTGCTGGCCGGCCGGACTGGTCTGGGTGGGGGGCGCGGTGGTGGCAGGGGCCGCGGGGGGGCTGGCGTCGGCGGGCAGGCGCAGTGTCGCTCCCACCGGGAGGAGGTCGGCGGAGTTGATCTGGGGGTTGAGGTCGGCGATCTCGTGCCAGCGGGTGCCGTTGCCGAGGTAGTGCTGGGCCAGGTCCCAGAGGGTGTCGCCGGAGACGACGGCGTGGACCGGGCCCTTGAAGGCCTCGGGGGTCGCGGACGGAGCGTCTTGGGTGCTGGTCGCGGTGGTGGCGGGGGCGGTGGCGGCGATGGGCGCGGCGGAGGCTGCGGGGGAGGCGGCGAACGCGGTGGTGGGCAGGAGGAGCGCGACGCCGGCGACGAGCACTGCCGAGAGACGCTGGGTGGCGCCGAGGGCCCGCACGCGCGGGGCACGGCGGCGGCGCAGCAGCGCGACGACCTCGATGACGGTGGAGCAGATGAACGAGAGCCAGGCTCCCCAGCCGATCAGGGTGAGGGCGCCCAGGAAGAGGCTGCCGTTGTCCGGGCTCGTCAGCGCGGTGGTGACGTCGTTCCAGTCGGGTAGCTGGTGGGGCAGGGCGCCGGTGCGCCACAGCAGGAACGGGACGGCGCCGAGTAGCGCGAGCAGGATGGCGAGGGAGAGCAGGCCCCGTAGGGCTGCCCCGAGGCGGGAGACGGTTTGGCGGGGCATGGGGGGTCAGCCTCCCTGGACGATCAGTGTGGCGCTGCCGTGCCCGGTGACGGTCATGTCGCCGGGCCAGAAGTAGGGGTGGTAGGTCTCGGTGACGGCGACGTTGATTGATCCGCCGGCGCCCCAGGTCACTGTGCCGGTGGCCCCGGCGCTGCGCAGGTAGGAGAGGGCGGCGTTCTGGGCGGCGTTGCGGTCGATGGTGATGCCGCCGCCGGAGATGGCCTGTCCGGCGTTGACGGCTTGGGCGCCGGTGCGGGCGGCCTCCTGCGCGGCGGACTCGGCGTGGTTGAGCGATCTGAGTTTGCCGGCGCCGTCGATGACGAAGGCGATCAGCAGCATGATGGTGGCGGCGGAGACGGCGACGAACAGCGAGATGCTGCCCCGGTCGCTGCGGGCACGCCGCCGTGAACGCAGCGATCGCCAGGTGCGGGTCGTCATGCTGCGGGCCTTCCCCGGTAGGCGTCGATGGTTGACGTGAAGCTTCCGCTGACGGTGGTGCTGCCGGGCAGGCCTGGCAGTGCGACGTCGCCCAGGGCCACGGTGCAGCGGACGGTCACCGTGATGTGTGACGGCGTGCCGAGGGGGGCCTGGAAGCCTGATGCGGGCACGTCGACGCTGAGGCTTGAGCAGGTGAGGCCCTGGTCCTGGAGGGTCTGCTGGGCGACGCGGTTGCCGGCGGTGCGGGCGGAGGCGGTGTCCCGTTCGAGGGAGGCTGCCCTTGCCGCGTTGCGTGCGGCGGCGTCGACGGTGTTGTGCGCGAGGTGGACGCGGCCGGCGGCCACGACGGTGAGGAGCATCGCGATCAGGACCGGGGCGAGGATCGCGAGTTCGAGGCTGACGCTGCCCCGGTCGCCGTGGGGTCGCCGGGCGACCGCTCGCCGCCGGAAGCGGTTGAGGGTCATGGTGCGGTCACCCGCTCGCGCGCGGCGGAGGCGTGCTGGTGGACCGGCAGGCTGAGCCCGGGGATCCAGGTGCTGACGGTCCCGCTGACGTCGATGCGCACGGTGGCGCCGTCGCTGCCGGTCACGGACCGGTCGCTGATGGAGGACCCGGCCCGGTCGAGGAAGTCGCTGGTCGCCGAGGTGCCTTGACCGATCGTCGCGCCCTGGACGCGGGCGCGCTCGACCCCGCGCTGGGCGGCGGACAGGGCGACGCTGCGGGCGTGGTACCACAGGCCCGCCTGGATGGTCGTGAAGATCAGCAGCATGACGGCGGGGAAGACAATGGCGAGTTCGAGGCTGACCGCGCCGCGGTCCCCGCCGGGCCCGCGGCGTAGGGGCCTTCGGCGGGCCCGGGGGGCCGGGCGTGGTGTGGGCACTGACTGCTCCTGTATCCGGAGATGACGGGATCGCTGGGGGCGGGCGCTACTTGATGGCGCCCTCCTTCTCGGTCAGCTTGGTCGACAGGAAGGTCCCCAGGCCGATGGCCAGCAGAACGAGAACACCGACGATGATCGCCGTCTCGATCGACATGCCGCCGTAGTCGCTCCTGGAGCGGGCGGCCCGCAGGCGGTAGAGCTGGTGCCGCATGTACACGATGAACGACTGGGTGACGGGGTCGGGAAGTTCGGACATGACGAAGGTCCTTTCAAAGAGGAAGAGAAGGGAAGTCGGCGGTCAGGCGGCCATGATCTGCGCGATGGCCGGATAGCCGATGTACAGGGACATGATCAGGACGAGTGCCGTCACGGGAACGATCATCTTTTCGGAGGTGATGTTCGCGCGGGTCTGCTCCTCGGCAAGGAGGGAGCCGCGCAGACTCGCAGCCTGAGCCTGCAGCGTGGTGTACACGGAGGCACCTTCCTCCCCGGCGACGGCCATGATGTCCGCCGGCGCCCCGAGTTCAGGCACACCGAGCTCCTCACTGAGCTGGCGCAGCCCCTCCCACGGAGGAAGACCGCCCAGTTCGGACCGCGTGAGCGCGTCCCGCAGCCGCGTGAACACCCACCCCTCACCGATCGCGGCGGCCTTGCGCAGCGCCTCGGACGGGCCCGCGTCCGCGGCGCGCTCCAGGCACACCAGCTCCAGGTAGGAGGCGACGGCGAACCGGAACTCGCGGCGGGCCTCGGAAGCCTCCTCACGGACGTTCAGATCGGGCACCAGCCACATCACGGCCGCCAGCCCCAGAGCCACGAGCGCGGGGACCGTGAACGGCAGGCTGCCCCCGGCCAGGGTGACCACCGCGGGCACCAGGGCCGGGAACAGCAGACCCAACACGGCGAAGCCGATCTTCTGCCCCACGTGCTGCGCGGGCGTGCGGCCCAGCAGCTCCAGGTCCCGGCGAGGCAGCCGCAGCGGCCCCTCCCCGACCTGCCCGAGCAGCCGGCCCCCCAGACGCTCCAACACCGAGTCGGCGACCCGAGCGGGCCGCGGCTCAAAGTGCTCCAGGCGACGGGCGTCCACCCGGCGCAGCACGTCGCCGAGGTCCGGCCGCGCCCGGGTCGCCCCGGCGATGGCGACGGCCACGCCCAGACCAGTGACGATGCCCGCGGCGATGGCGGGCGCACTGGCGATCATCGTGTCTCACCCTCTCGACTGGCGGCCGGGGCGGCGAGGAACCGGGGTGCGGGCTTGGACAGGGACATGCGGCGCATCCAGACCAGGACCCCGGCGAACGCCGCCGCCAAGCCGAGCAGGAAGAGGTGCCCGAACGGGGTGCTGTATGGCTGGACGTACTTCCCGGACAGGACGGAGAGCGCGAACACGCCCAGGCAGATCAGCGCGACCCAGCGCGCGTTGGCGCGCGGCTTCTCCCGGTCGGCCTCCACCTTCTCGCGCATCCGTACCTCCTCGGCGACCTGGTCCGCGAGCTTGCCCAGCGCCCGGCTCAGACCCGCCCCACGGTCCTCGACATGGCCGATCATCAGCGCCGCGACCGCGTCTGCGGTCGCGTCGTCCATCTCCGCCGCGAAGGCCCGGTAGGCCTGCGTCGGCTGCCAGCCGGCTCCCAGCCGCGACGTCAGCCGCGAGATCTCAGGAACCAGTGCCGGCGGGGTACTGCGCAGACTCGCGGTGACCGCGGCCTCCAGACTCGTGCCGGCGGTGTGGATGTCGCTGAGCCGCCGGACCCACTGTTCGAGCGCTTCCAGGCGCTTGATCTGGCTCTTGCTGCCCCGTCCGGGCTGCAGGATCCACGGCATCCCCACCACGGCGGCCGCCGTCAGCAGCCCGCCCAGCATCCAGGAGGAGAACAGCCACACGGCCAGGCCGGCGATCCCGGCTGCCGTGAGGACGAACCGGCCACGGCCGCGCAGCCCCGCCGAAGCCGTACGCAGCCGCCGCTTCAACAGGCCGTCGGGCCGGGCCACGGGCGGCGCACTCGTGCCGACCGCACCTGCCACGGCCAGGGCAATCCCCAGCACAGCAACGGTCCCGCCGACAGCGGCGAGCAGGACATCAGGTGTCATGGTCACAGCGCCGTCACCGTCCTCAGCGGCTGCTCCCAGGTGCCCCAAGGCTGCTGCAGGACGCGGCGGTCCAGGCCCGCACGCTCCAGATCGCCGATGCACTGCGGGAGCATGTGCGGCACACCCCGGGGCTCCCGGTACCCCGAGCCGTCCTCCTTGGGGCCGAAGATCGTCTGGCGCGACGGGATCCCGCGTTCGCCGACACCGGTGACCTCGACGATCTGCGAGACGAACCGGTGCTTTGCTCCACCGACTTCGGTTTCATCGACCAGGCGTACGTAGACGATGAAGTCGACGGACAAGGCGATCTTCCGGTAGGCGGACCGCTCACTGCGCCCCGCCTCCTCGACGAGTTCGACCAGCCGCTCGATCACCATCTCGGCGCTCTTGGCGTGGATCGTCGCCATGGAACCGCCGTCGCCCGAGTTGAAGGCACGCAGCATCGGCAGGGCCTCCTCGCCGCGGACCTCGCCGACCAGGACCCGGCGCAGCGACATGCGCAGGCTCTGCTCGAACAGGTCGGTGAGGGTGACCTCGCCGATCGGCCGTCCGTCGGGGCCGCGTTCGCCGTTGCCTTCGCGGGCTTCCAGCGCCACGACCTCCGGGGCGCCGGGATCCTCGTGCAGCCACAGCTCGAAGGAGTCCTCCAGGGTGCCGATGCGTTCGGTCCGGGGGATCTCCAGCGCCATGGCCCGCATCAGGCTGGTCTTGCCCGCGCCCATGCTGCCCGCGATGACCACGTTTTTGCGAGCCCTGACGACGGCGGTCAGGAACTGTTCCAGAGCGGTGTCCAGAGTGCCCAAGGCCCGAAGGTCGGACAGCCTTTGCGAGCGGGTGCGGTGACGCCGGATCACGGCATGCGGCCGGTCGCTGACGAAGGCGGCCACCGCGAGGCGGGCGCCGCCGTGCAGCCGGGAGTTGAGCAAAGGGGTAGCGGACGTGAGGCTGCGCTCACTCTGTCCCTGCGTGCGCACGACCTGGTTGAGCAAGGCGATGAGAGCCTCGTCGGACTCGGCGACCGGGCCGACCTCACGAGAGGGCCGGTCACGGTAGTCGACCCGGACCTCGGATCCGCGGATCAGGATGTTCTCGATGTCCGGGTCGTCCAGCAGCGGCTGGAGGCGCCCGGCCTGGAACAGCTCCTGGAGGACAGCCTTGCGTACCGCCTGTTCGCCGGGCTGGGTGAGGGCGCCCGCGGTCGCGGCGTAGTCGGTGGCCCACACGCTGACGACGCTGTTGACCAGCGACTGGCCGAGCTGGAGCCGGTCCTCCCGGGACATGCCTGGTGTCTCGGCGGTGGCGGCGGCCAGCTGCTCGGCGACGCGGGAGCGCAGCTTCGCGATCTCCTCATACGGCACGGGCAGCGTGCCGGGGTCCTGGACGATGACCGGGCCGGGCCGGATCGCGGGAGCGGCCGTCCCCGGGTGTGCCGGGACAGGGGCGGGTGCGTGCTGCGGGGCGGCTGGGCTGACGACGCGCCAGCCGTCGCCGCCGTGTCCGGCCAGGAGCGCGTCGCGGAAGCGCTCCGTGCGGGAACTGGGTGTCTCCGCCTGGGCGGTGGGGATGATGACGTCAGACACGGGCCGCCTCCTGACCCGGACGCGGCGTCAGGTGGAGTCGGCGGCGGGTGGCGTTGAGGGTGAGTTCCTGGTGGGCGGAGCGGCCGGCCCGGATCAGCGGGGCCAGTTCGAACCTGCCGCGCACCGAATCGCCCGAGTCGAGTGCCGAGGCCGTCGCGGTGTCGTAGGGCAGGGAGGCGACGACCGGCACGCCCAGGCTGCTGGCGATCTGGTTGGCCTTGAACGGGCCGTCCTCGATCACGGCGAGACGCAGTGCTGTGGAACCGGTGCCGTGCCGGTCGAGGTCCTCGCGCAGGACCCGTATCACGGGGGCGGCCGCTGCCACCGACTGCGTGTTCGCACGGACGACCAGCAGCACGAGGTCGGCGCGGCGCAGTAGCGGTGCGGGGGAGTAGGTGGAGCTGATGCTGGTCGCCGACTCGACGACGACACGGCCCGCGTCGACCAGGACGTCGTAGCCGTCCTCCTCCATGACCCGCAGGAGCCGGTGCAGGGGTTCCCAGGTACCCGCCAGGGACGGGGTCTGGGTCGGGTCGGTCAGGCCAGGCAGCAGCAGTCGGTGCCCGGCCTGGTCGAGAGCGACGAGGTGCTGCTCGAAGACGTCGGCGAGGGTTCCGTCGCGCTGAGCTGTGGCCAGGCGGTGCAGGCCGACTGCGGCCGTGGTGCGGCCCTGGAGATAGCCCGTGCGGATGGTGCCGCCTGCGGGGTCGCATTCGGCCAGCAGGGTGCGCTTCGTGCTGGACAGAGCCAGCGCCAGCGCGGTGGTGGTCACCCCGCTTGACTTCGCGGAGGCCAGGGTGATGAGGGCCATCAGCCCCTCGCCTTCAGGACGAGCGCGATACGGCCGGTTGCCGCCCAGGAGGCGACGACCGGGCTGTCGACGGGGTTGACGGCGAGGTCGACCACGCGGGCGCCGTTGGCGTCCGGCTCGCCGACCTGAAGCACGACCGCGTCGATCGTGGAGGGGCGGGTGGCGGGGGCGGCCTTGTCGTCCTGCGGCCCCGGGGTGGAGACGACGTGTACCTCGTCGCCCGCCTGGAGGGACTGCGCGGGCAGCTGCCCGACCTTGGCGAGGACGCCGACTGTGTCCTTGCCCGCCCGCAGCGGCTGGCCTGCGCGCACGGAAGTGTCCGTGACCAGGGTGCCGGCGGGCAGGTCCGCAGCCGCCGCCTTGCCGAGGATGTCTGAGGAGCGGGAGACCGGCACCGGGTGCAGGGCGGGGTCCGGGATGACGGAGGCGCTCTTCAGGTCGCTGGCCGAGATGACTTTGCCTGCGGGAATGGGGTGGGCGACCGCGATCACCTGGACCCGGTGGCCGGCCTGCTGGACGAGATAGGCGGCGGTCAGGCCGCCTACGGCGGCCAGGGCCACGCCCACGGCGACGAGAGCGGGCCGACGGCTGCGGCGTGGGCCGGGGTCTGCGACGGGCAGCGGCCCGCTCTGCGTGCCCTTCGCGGCGTCCCCGGCCGGAGCGCGTCGTTGTCTCGTCAAAGTCGGTGCCATCAGAGAACCTCAAACCTCAGGGAGTTGGCGGCCGGACATGGGCCGCAGGTCAGTTCGTGTTCAGGGCCTGGGCTTCGGCGATCGCCACCGAGGCCGCCGCCTGGCGGTCGGTGGTGATGCGCCCGGTCTGGCCGGTGGTCGCGGTCCAGTCGACGACCCACTTGCTCGTCGCGTTGATCGCGTACTGGCCGGCCTTGGTGTAGGTGTGGCCGCACTCGGGCTGCTGGGTGCCATACTCCGGCAGGTACGCCTTGCCAGGGGTGCGGCACGTCTCGGAGCCGCCGTCGCCAGTGGTCCAGATGATGCGGTCCACGTGCGCGGTCGCAGTCACCGTGACGCCGCCAGCGGAAACCGAGGCCGACTTGGGGCCCCAGGTGGTGTCGGAGACGTTCGTCCAGAACCACACCGGCAGTCCGACCAGGGTCTTCGAGCCCGGCTTCGGCGCGATGCCGACGTCCGCTCCCAGCAGCCGCATGCTCTCCACGGCCTGCTGGGCAAGCTGGGCCGGGTCGACCATGCCTCCCATGCCGGGCGGGGGAGCGGCGCTGTAAATGTCGCCGCTCATCAGCTCGGCGCCCTTAGCGAGGCAGGTCCGGTTATAGAGCGCGCCCTGGCCCGGCTTCCAGCCGGCGGGGATGCCAGCCGCGATCTTCCACCGCTCGCTGTCCGGCGGCGGCTGGGGGTCGAAGACCTTCCAGTAACAGCTGTCGCTCGGGTTGTACCAGCCGTACTTGTCGACGAAGCAGGCCACCTCTTTCCCGTCGATCAGGCACTTCGCGCCGCCGCCGGTGCTGCCTCCGTCGTCTCCTGTGGGCTTGCCGCCTCCGCCGTTGCTGTCCTTCTTCCCACCGCCGGTGGCATGCAGATCGCAGTTGAACACCCCGGGCGGGCAGTCCGTGCCGCCGTCGCCGTCGCCGGCCCACGCGAGAGGGGATTGCCCCAGGACGGCGGCAAGGGCCATCGCCGCTCCCACGGCAGGACTACGCCAACGTCTCAGCATGTCTGCTGCCTGTCGATCGTCCACTCGCCGATCAGCCACCGGCCGTCGACACGCTGCGCGACCGAGTTTGTGATGTGGCGGAACTTCCCGTCGGTCTCACTGGGCTTGCCTGTCGTCTTGTCGACCGGCAGAAAGTTGGACGTGTCCACGCAGTCCCGGATGGTCACGCGGGCCGGCATGGACGCCAGGTCCACGGCCTGCACCTCCGGCGACAGCTGCGGCTGCCCCTTCACGACCAGATTGTTCTTCTCGTAGTAGGCGACCGCGACCTTGATGCTCGACAGGGCCTTGTCGCGGCTGTAGGTCTCCAGGTCGTCGACGCCATTGAGCGAGCCGGCCGTGTAGGCCTTGACGATCGTGCCCCACATCCCGCGGTAGGCCACCAGCGCGGCGGCCTTAGCGTCGGCCGTCGGGTCAGCGGTCGGGGTCGCAGTGGCGGATGGCGAAGCCGTGGCCGTCGTCGGGGAGGCGGTTGCCTCCTTATGTGGCGACGACGAGCAGGCCGTCAACAGAACCGATGACGCGACCAGGACAGTGCACACCAGCGCCTTGCGTCGTAGCACACGTGCCACGGTGAACCCCCTTGTAGTTCGGCTTGAGACCGCGATGATCCGCCGCCCTATGGCTGGACTGCTACTCCCCCTAACCCTGTTTGGCCGAGCGTCGTCACCCTGGCGCCGGCCAGCGGACCCAAAAGGTGTTGATTTGAGGGTGTTGGCGGCTCGGCAGGGCGCTCCTGTCTCCGACTTCACAGGGGCATCACTCCGTCACAATAAGCCAGATTCGGCCAAGATCCCAGGGAAAATCGCTCGTGAGCTGGACAATTGTGGGCGTCAGTTCCACTTCCATACAAGGAAGTTGAACCTTTCGCACTGGATGTCCATGTATGTTCCCGCTCTGAGCTGGCGGGTGAGATTCTCACTACAGCCGGTGCCGCCTCGCCCTGAGGCTGCACGGCACGGCAGCTATGAGGAGACCGACCCTCCGCATCGGCACAATGGTGGCCGGATGCCCTGTGGTTGTCCTGAGTACGGATACTCAGGACAACCACCAGCGCGGAGAAAGACACCTCACCGGAGCGGGCCGACACCGCCGCGTCCCCGCCGTGCATACAGCAGTTCTGCTCCTGATGCGCCCGCCGACCGAACCGACGAGTTGCTCTTCGCCCTGCCCGCACACGGACTGCCACGGGACGCAGACCACTTACTCGATCCATACCGACGGCTTCGACTTCGGCTGCCCGTTTCGGGACCCAGGACCCGGCTTCTGCGGGGTCGGCGGCGCCGGTGCCCCGGCCGCGGTGTGCGCCGCGAGGGCCTGCTTCGCCAGGTCGACCGCAGGGGGCTGTTGCTTTGGGTCGGTGCCCTCGGCGACAGCCACTCCCAGGAACTCCCGGAGCACCTCGTCCTGACCGACAGCAACGGCCAGAAGCTGCTGCACCGACCGGGGCCTGCGCGGCCTGGTCGGCCGTCCGCGTCAGGTGGTTCACCCGGTCGGGGCTCGCGTAGTCCTTGAAGACCACCTCGACCTGCGGGCCGCGCAGCTTCAGCGGGCCCACCTTCTTTCCGTCGACCGTCACCTGCATGTAGTGCTCATACTTCCGCAGGTCCGCGATCGTCGCCGGGTCGACGGCGCCGTGCCACTCGTCGGCGACCAGCCGGATCGCCGCCATCGCCCCCGCCGTCGTGGACAGTGCGGACGAGTTCTGCAGCAGGGACCGCTGCGTCGGGGCCGACACCCGGTCCAGGTGCTGCACCATGACGTGCAGCCGCACCATGAACTTCCGCAACTGCTCGACCATCTCCGCGAACGTCGTCCCGCTGGCGGTGTCCAACGAGATCAACTCGTCGGCGAACACATTGAAGGGGCGACGCCGGTCCTCGGGGGTGTCCCTGCGGGACAGACCGGCCCGCAGGATGTCCTGCATGATCATGCTGGCGAGCAGGCGGTCGCTGGGACCGGTTCCCTCCAGGCACAGCCAGACGACCTTGCCCTCGTCCATTGCACGCCGGATGTCATAGGAACCCACCGGACTGCCGAGGAACGCGCGGGTGACCGGGTTCGCGGCCAGCCGATCCAACGGGTTGGTGACTGGACCGAGCACGTCTGTCGGGTAGCTGGCGAAGACCGTCTTCCACCAGACCTGCTGCTCCGCCGGCAGGAACTCCAGCACGGCGTCGCGCAGCCGCTTGTCCGTCAGCAGCGTGCGCACCTGGAACAGCGTGGCCTGCGCCTCGGGCCGTTCGGCCGCCACGACGGCCTGGTTGTAGGTGACCAGCGCCTCGCACGACTTCGTGAGGATCGTGATCGCGCGCGGTGCCGCAGCATCCGTCCAGCTCAGCGCCGTGGCCAGGGCGTCGACCGCGGAGCTCGCCACCCGTGCCGCGTGCTGCTGGCGGTCCATCCCCAGCATGTTCCACGCGGGCATCCGCGCCCCGGGCGCCTCGGCCCGGGCCAGGTCGATGCGCACCACCCGCCCGGCAAGATCCGGGTGCGCGAGGTACGGCGCGACATCCCGCCACGTGTCACCGTGCGGGTCGATGAACAGGACGCCCTCGCCAGCCAGCGCGAGCGCGAGCGCCCGCACCTTCGCGAGCTCGGTCTTTCCGAAGCTCGCCTTCCCGACGGTGACCGTGAACAGGGTCTCCTCAGCCTTGGTCGCCGTGAGGCGGCTCTTCCCGTCCGCCCGCTCCAGGTAGCCGGCCGGCACCAGCGACTCACCCGGCTCGTAGGTCGGCAGCTCGGAGGCGAGCACCGGCACCCGCGCGTGCAAGGTCGGTGGCTTCAACAACCCCTGGAGCTCGCCGATGCTCAGCCAGTTGGGTTTCCTCGGCGCCACCTCGCCCGTCGTCCAGCGCTGGTCGAAGCTGGAGCGCCGGTGCCAGCTGTCCGCTCCCCACGTCATCCACAGGAACCGGCCGCCGTCCGGGCCCAGCCGGCTGTCCTCCCCGAACACATCCATCGCGGCGGTCAGCTTTATCATGTTCTGCCGCGCCCGGCCCTCCAGCGTGGAAGCGCAGCGCACCAGCAGCTGGATGCGGACCAAGCCCCGGGAGGAAGCGAGCCTGCCGAGCGCCTTGTCCACGTCCAGCGGCTGCGGCCGCGGCGCGGACACGTACGGCCCCCGCCTGGCCGAGTTCGGCTCGAACAGCGTCGCGAGCTGGTAGCGCCAGGAGTCCTGAGCCTCGGCAGCGTCCGCCGCCGCGTGACCGGCCGCCTTGCGGGCCTGCGCGCGCCCCTTCTCCCGCGCCTCGTGCAGCAGCTGCCACCGGCGCAGCCGCAGCTGCCACCTCGGGATGGACTGGACATCGAGGACGACCTCCGCCAGCTCGCCGGAGTCGGCCTGGATGTCGGCGACAGCATCCAGGACCGGCTGCAACGGATCGGGCTCCAGCGGCACCTCGCGAAGAGAAGCAGCCGGCTTACCCCGCAGAACGAACTCCGCGCGCACGACGTGCAGCCGCTTTTCCTTCTTCTCCTCCTCGACCTCCTCGTCGTCGCGAGCCTTCCCCTTCTTCCGCCCTGGCTGCGCCTTCGAGGCCGGGGCCGTCTTCTTCTTGCCGCGGCGGGCCTTGCGCTCCTCGCGCTCTCGGGCGACCTGGGCGGCGTACGGGTCTTCGGCCGGGTCTGCCTTGGCGACGGTGACCTCCTGGTAGCGGGACTCGGCGAGGAGGGTGGCCGCGTCGGCGTGGGCCTCCAGCGAGTACTCCAGCGGGGTGCTGCCGTCGGCGCGCAGCCGGATCCGGACCCGCCTGGTGGCGCGCGGTGCCCACCACGGCCCCTTGCTGGCGGCGCGAAGGACGAGGGCGGCTTGGCGCCAGATGTCCTCGGCCGACGGGTTGAAGCGGCGGGTGGGCGTGAGGACGAACCGCTGGCGCTGCGTGAGGGCCTTGCGCGCCAGGCGCCGATGCACGACGGCGGCCGCGATCGCGAAGGGCACGGTAAGCAGGAACACCAGCCCGCCGTTGACGCTGAGCCAGTTTGCGGCGTTGGACAGCCACGACCACGTGGCTTGTGCGGCGTGCAGGACGGTGAGCAGGAAGTTGTCGTCGTGTTGCGACGCGGGGGTGGAGGTCATCGGACCGGCTCCCAGGTGTTGTCGGTGCGGGCCAGGTGGACGGTCGCTGGGCGGTGATCGCCATAGGCGCCGGCGGGGGTGGTGCCCACCCACAACAGGTCCACCTGGACCCGGTCCGGCCGGCCCTGCTCGGTGCGGGCGGCGGCCGCCTGGATGCGGACGCCGCTGTAGTAGAAGGAGGAGACGGCGCCCTGCCCGGCGGGGAAGTAGCCGGGCCAGCGGCTGCGGCCGGTCCCGGTGGTCTCCGCCGTCCAGACCTCGCCGGCCAGCTGCGTGAGGCGGGCGGCGTCGGCGGCCGGCAGGTCGCCGGGGTGGTCGCGGGTGAACGCGGTCTGGATGGCCGCGTCGCCCTCGGGGCCGTCGCCGGCGGCGGCGATCCCCGAGGGCATGGCGGCGGCCGTGGGCTGGGTGCTCGCCGACGGCGCGCTCGTGGAGCTGGTGGCCGGGGCCGAAACAGGTGTGGTGGGGGCTGGTGGAGGCTCCGCAGAGGGCGACTCCGCGGAGCCCGTGTCGGTGGATCCGGGCTCCTCGGCGGCCCGCGCCGTCGCACCTGGTGCGGCGGCCGGAGGACGGGCGGGCGTCCCGGGGACCAGCAGGGCCAGGCCGGTCACCAGCAGCACGGCGGCACCCACAGCGGGCAGGAAAACTGGGTATTTTGACATGATTTGAGGCGATTCCTTTACTGGACGACCCGGGCTCCGCCGGCGTAGTCATAGGTCCAGACCGCGGCTTGCTTCACGCGGTCACCGGGCTTGGGGGCATTGATCATCTGGCCGCCGCCTATGTAGAGGCCGACGTGGTAGATCCCCTCGGAGCCGTTGCCGAAGAAGACCATGTCGCCTGGCTGAAGGGCGGCGACGCCGGCGGAGGCGGGGATCCGCTGGCCGACACCGGCCTGCTGGTCCGCCGTGCGCGGCAGGTGCACGCCGACCTGGGCGAACGCGTACAACATCAAGCCGGAGCAGTCGAACCCCAGGACCTTCGAGCCGTCCTGACCACCCTTCGAGCAGCAGACGCCGTACGACTGGCCCCGCTCGTCGCCGCCGCCCCAGGAGTAGGGGACGCCGATCTGGCTGGCTGCGGCGTTGATGACCTGTTTGACCCTGTCGGAGGCGTCGCCGGTCGGGACGCTGGTCCCAAGGGCGGTGTACTGGTGGATCCAGCCGATCACCTCGTCCACGTACGCGGACGAGTAGTTGTAGGAGTAAATGGCCTTCTTGAGCTGCTCGATGTCGGTCAGGTCCCGGCCGTCGCCGCACAGGTACAGGGCCGTGGCCAGCGAGGCGTCATCGGCGTTGTTCGGATTGGCTGCGGCAGGGTTGTCAGGGCGTACCCGGGCCGCGTACCCGGCGAAAGTGCTCGGCAAGAACTGCATGGGGCCGACCGCACGGTCGAACTCGCTGTCTCCGTCCCACCGGCCGCCGTCAGTGTCCCGGACCGCGGTGGTGTTGCCGCCGGCGCCCGAACCGTCCAGGCGTGGGCCAATGATCGAAGGCGTGATGAGGCCGTTGTCGTCAAACTTGTGACCGGACGCGTGGTCCGACTCGACCTTGCCTATCCCCGCGACCACCTGCCAGGACATGCCCTTGCAGCCCCGCACCATCGTGGACATCATCCCGGCCGCCCGGACGTAGCCGGTCATCATGCGGGCAGGGATTCCCCCGACTGACGCCACCGGCGCGGTGGAGCCCGGGTCGCCTGGGTCCACCTCGCTGACCAGGGCGAGCGCGGGCACCACGACGACCAGCGACAGCAGCAGCATCCCCAAGCACCCGACCTTGTGGAAGGCCTTCACAGCTTTCCGCCCTCCGCGTCGTCGGCCGGCCCCTGGGCCGTGCCGGGCTCGGAGTAGCCGATGTGGCGGCGCATCCGCAGCGCCTCCAGCGACGTCCCGCTCGGCTCCCGCAGCACCTGCGGGCTGACCCGGCGACGGACCTCGGGCGCCATCGCTGCCGACGCCTCATCCGCGAGCGGGGAGAGGACCTCGCCCGTGGATGTGTCCACCAGCCCTGCCCCTTCCACCACGACGGCGGACGGCGAGAAGGTGACGCCGGGGCCGAGGGCCGAGCCGAGGTCCGATGGGCCGAAGTCCCCTTGGCCCGCACGGAAGACCGCCGATTCGGCGCCGGGGCCGACGGCCGATTCCGGACGGTCCGCGCGTCCGGACTGCAGGACCGCTTCGCTGGCGGTGCCGGAGCCGACCTCGTGGAAGCGGTAGTCGTCGCCGCGCCCGCGGGCGTGCTCCCAGGGCTCGCCGGCGCGGGTGTGCCGGGGGCGCTCGGGGAAGGCGGCTGCAGTGTCGGTGATGTCCTGGCCGTGCAGCACGTGCGCGGCGGCGACCAGCGGGGCGGCAGCGAGACCGGGCGCGTGGACTCGTCCGGCGATCGCTGCGGCGTAGTAGGTGTAGTTGTAGCCCGTCTTGACGGCGTTGTAGCCGCCCTTGGCGATCTTCCCGGCGGTGACTACGTCCTTCCCGATGTCCTTGGCGCCGGCCTTCTCGTCGCCCCACCAGCTCTTCGCTACCTGGGTGTAGTGGGCGACCTGCTTGTCGACCTTGTTCCACATCCGGTCATTGGCGCGGTTGACGCGCTCCCAGGTCGCGGGCAGGCCGACGGTGAGATCGAAGCCCAACTTCCCGGCCTGGCCGGCCCGGATGGCCAGGCGGCCGACCCGGGTGCCCAGCAGGCGGTTATGCAGGACGTGACCAAACGGAGTGACCTCGTTGCGCGGATCGTGCAGAATCTGGCCGTTCTCGTCCACGACCATGGGGCCCTTGCCGCCCTCCGGCTTCATCCGCCTGGCGAGCTTGTCAGGCGGCAGCGGGTTACCGACGACCAACTGATGGGCCATGCGGCCGGGCAGCGCGAGGGCCGACATACCGCGGCGCAGCTCGCCCGCGCTACCGGCGAGCATCGTGCCGGCGCTCATGGGGCCGAGGCCGGGGTCGGCGAGCGCACCGAGCCCCTGGGCGATACCGGCCTTGCGCATCAGGGCGGCGTGCGCGGGGGAACCGCCGCCGAACATGCCGCCGCCGAGCCCGAGCCCGAGGCCTCCCGCTGCGCCGCCGTAGCCACCGGGTGCGAGCCCGCCCATGGCCTGGGACATCGCCAGGCCCAGCTGTGCGTTCTCACCGGACATGGAGGAGCCGCCGATCTTGGCGTAGCGCATGCGGGTCGCGAAGCGCTCGCCCACACGACCGGCCGCCGCGAAGATGCGGCGGTGGAACACTAAGACCACGAGCGCGAACCCGTCCAAGATCAACAACCGTTGGATCATGACGGTCTGCTGCGGGGAGTTGAGGATGCCGTCCGCGCCCAGGGCGAACATCGGCAGCATCGTGCTGACAGCGAATTCGGTGACGATCCCCGTCATGAAGACGCCGGCCCACCTCCAGGCCGCTCCCCGGTTGCCGCCGGGCAGCATCGCCCAGATCAGGGCTACGGGCGTCATGGTGGCGGCGATCACGTCGGCGAACTGCGTGCCCAGGTGGACCAGCGCCATGCTCAGCACGACGATCGCCACGATCAGTACGGCCAGCAGTACCAGGGCAACCCCGGCGGTTCGGTCCCAGTCGGAGTTGACCGCGAAGTTGTAGACGTCGGTACCTTCCTGACCGTGGCCGTCCTTCAAGTCCTTCTTCAGCGCCTCCCAACCGTTGGACCCGTGGTCGCAGGCCGCGTCCTTCCCCGGCAGATCGATGACCTGGTCGCAGTTCCCCTTGGTGGCCATCTGCCCGTGGATGTAGCGGTCGTGCTCGGCGGCCAGCCAGCTGTCCTTCTTCGGGATCTGTCCGTACTGCAACAGCTGGAAAGGCTGCACCACCAGAGTTCGCGTCATGATGATCCGCATCGGGCATGACGGGTCGTTCTTGTCCTTGTCCGAGGTGCAGCCCAGCTCGGTGCCGTTGATGTTGGCCGTCATCTGGCCAACTTCGTGAGCGGCCTGCTGGCTCTGCGCGAGCGGGCCCTGGGGACCCAGGACCGAGTGCGGGGAGAGCGCGGGCAGGGTGACGGTCGTGGCGAAGAGCAGGGTGAGAGCGATCTCCCCGAAGCCGCGGCCGATCTTTCCCCGCATCACCAGGATCAGGCCGATGGCGAAGCCGGCCGAGAGGAAGAGGGTGTAGAGCCGCAGGTCGTTATTCAGGAGTCCGAAGAACGCGTTGCTGAGCCGCTGTGCGGTCTCGACCAGCGTGGACACGACCGGGAAGTTGAACACCTTTTGGGTCGTCCAGCACATCAGGCCGACCGCCAGCCGCACGAGCGCGAAGCCGCCCCCGATCAAGAGGTTGCACACATGCGATCGGATGTCCGTGGCCCCGCCGGGATCTGACTTCAGGTCGTAGGAGTCGAGCGGAGCGCCTTCGCTCGACTGGACATTGAGCGGGGCGAGGATGCCGCCGGTCTCAGTGGTGCCGTCGTCGGCCCCCGCGAGCTCCGCACCCGCGAGCATGAACAGCCACGTCATCCCGGCGGTCATCAGGACCGTACGGCGGCCCGGCCAGTACGCGGACAGCCCGCCAGCCGCCGTGCGCGCCCGCTGGCGGGCCGCGCCGGACAGGGCCCGAGCCCGGCGGACGGCATCCGCCCACCTGGTGACGCGGGTCATCGGGCACCCGCCGTCTCCAGCACCTTGCCACGTCCGGCCGGCGAGGTGTCCTTGCCGGGGGTGGTGAAGATCCCCGCGTAGCGCGCGATCCGGGGGACGATGACCTGGATCTGCCCGATCCGGCCGGAGCCGTCGTGCAGGAGCATCTCCCCGACCCTCCTCTTGTTGCCGGTCGGGGACAGGCCGGTGACCAGCTGGACCAGGCTCTCGTCGTCGGCGGGAAGGTTGAGGAACGCGAGCCCGCGCCGCGCCATCGCCTCGTCGCCGGTGCGGGCGAGCAGCCGGTAGGTGATCAGGCCCTGGATGGTTTCGTCGCCCAGGTCGAGCGCGTCGTGACCGCCCAAGTACATGCCCGCCCAGTGCTTTCGGCCGTCGTGCGCCAATTCCTTGACCAGCGCGTGGCCCTCCGTGCTGCTGGTGAGCCAGTAGCACTCGTCCATGACGACCGGGCAGAACCGGGTGCGGTCGGAGAAGGCCACGTGCCTGCTGATCGCGGCGATCACGTACAGGACCGCGCGGCCGATCAGGGCCTCCAGCGGCTGGGTGCGCAGCACCTCCGGCCGGGCGAGGGCCTCGCGCGGAGGCAGCGTCAACCCGGCGGTCGTGAAGACGACCAGGTCCCCGGCGAGGTTGTCCAGGTCCAGCGCCGGCAGGACCGGGTCGAAGAGCATGGCCGCCAGCGGTCGGTCCGAGACGGTGTGCAGCAGGTCCAGCACCTCGGCGGCCGCGTCCCCCCTCGGGCCACTCTCCTGAGAGATGGCCTCCAGCTCGGCCAGGACCAGACCCATGTGCGGCCGGGGCGCGGCCGCGGCGGCCTTGACGGCACGGCTGACCGCCGCGCCCTGCAAGCTCATCGGCTCCAGGCACAGCTGCAAGTTCAGGTAGGACAGCGCCGCGGCCTCGCCCTGCGCCGGCGGAAGGACGCGCAGCGGGTCGATGCTCACCTCGGCCCGCGCGGCGTCGATCACCTGGCTGCGCCCTGGAGCGGCGCACCGGGCGAAGTCCGACCATTCGCGCTGGGGGGTTCGGTCGATGACGATCGCCCGGTGCCCACGGTCCACGACGTCGGCCGTCAGCCGCTTCAACAACACCGACTTGCCGGATCCGAGGTCGCCGATCACCGCCAGGCTCGCAGCGGCGTCGCGCAGCGGCGCGCCAGCCAGGTCGAGGAGCACCGGCCGGGTGGTGCCGACGTCCAGGCTCTGGGCGATCATGCTGCCGGTGTCGTCGCCGATCTCACCGCTCGTCAAAGGGCCCGACAGCGCGAAGTCCTCCGACAGTTGGTACTGGGTGCACTCCCTGGCCCTCCACGCCGGGGCGGCGCCGGGCAGGCCGAGCGCGAACAGCCTTTCCTGGCCGCCCCGGGGCCGGATGACGCCGTAGTCCGCGCCGGTCAGCCGAGCCTTGAAGTTGCGGGCCCGCTCGTCGCACTCCTGCGCGGTTGGGCCCCACACGGTGAGCACCGTGCGGGACTGCACTTCGCGCTCCACGCTGGTGCGGCCCAGCCGGGCCTCCTGCTCGCCGAGCGTCTCGGCCGCGCCGTAGATGGTGTCGGGTGCGCCGGTCGGGTGCGCCGCCCACTGGTCGGCCTGGTCGACCAGCTCTTTCTTCTTCTTGGCGATCTGCCGGCGGGCCTTGGCCGAATCCACGATCGTCAGGTCGATCGTCGCGTCGACCGGGTACTCCAGCCTTTCCAGCTGCGCGAGGATGTCCGCGCTGGACTCGATCACCGCTTCGGGGATCTCCTCCAGCGCCATGTGCGACTGGTAGCCGGTCCCGTCCTCGGTCTCGACCTCCAGCCACAGCCGGCTGAGCGCGCTGCCGTCGAACCGGCTCGCCAGCCAGCGCCGGACACCTGCCCACAGACCTTCGCCCTGCTCCCGGTCCTCGGCCTGGGCGGCCGTGTCGCCGCCTTCCAGCACCCGGACCTGGCCCAGGCTCGCGTAGCTGGGGCTGCGAAGCTGCGCGCCGACCAGCTTCCCGCCGCGCTGGCGGCTCACCTCGGCGTCGGCCAGCAGCGGCTCGGCCTGGCCGCGGTGCACCGCGTGCTGGTGCATCCACACGATCTCGGCGGGCCGGGCGGGCCGGATTTGCAAGCCGCCGCCGAAGCCGGCCTCCAGCTGCCGGGCTACTCCCCTATATAGGGTCACCTCGTTCTCGGGCACCGGGGCGGCCGGAAGCCCGGCTTGCTCCTCGAACACGGTCCACATCGCGCCCCGGGCCTGCGCCCACTGCGCCGCCCGTCCCGGTGCCTGCAGCGGCACCGCCAGCCACAGCGTCCGCCGGTGCATCTCCTCGCCCGTCAGCATCGCCTTCGAGACCTTGGCGATCTCCTCCGCCTCGGGGTGGGCGTCCAGGTCCACCCCGGCCGTCATCCGTGCGGCGATCTCCCACGGCTCGACGCGGGCGCACAGCGAGTACAGGCGCGCCGTCCCGCTCAGGGACCGGATCAGGGCCGTGACCCGGGAGAGGACTTCCTGGCGCTCCAGCGCCGAGGCGTAGCGGCTGCCGATCGGCTCGATGCGCCACACCGCCCACACCGTGCCGGACGTGGCCCACACCAGGTTGTTGTGGATGTGCCTGATCGCGACCTTCATGGCCGGTCCTCTCTCGTGGACGTCGTGGACGTGGTGTTGGTGCTCGCCGCCGCCGCGGCGGCGAGCATCTGCTGGAGGGGTGTCATCGCCGGCCCTGGCCGGGGTGCGGCGGGCTTCGCGGCCGGGCCTGCCCGGCGAGCCGGGGCGGGGGAGGGCTGCGTGGCCGGTGCCGATGGCCTGTTCTCGGTCGGCTCCCCGGTGGGATCGCCCTGCACAGGGTGGGCGTCGTCGTCTTCCCGGATGCCGAACCCGCCGGTCATGACCACCGGGCGGAGGCTGCGTACGGCCCGGCCACCGATCCGCCCGCGCTTGGGGGCGGCGGCCATGGACAGTGCGTCGGCCAGGGCAGCGGCCGGGGAGCGGCCGGCGATCCGTGAGTGCCGCGCGGCCCAGATGCCGAACCCCCAGGCGACGACCGGAACCGGTCCGAGGACCGGCGCCCACCAGGTGGCCGTCTTGATCAGCAGGAAGGCGCCGATCGCCGCGACTGCGAGCTGGGGCGGGGTGTACGGGCCCATCGGGATCCGCCAGTCGCCCAACTTGCCCAACACCCACGGGTGCCTTCTCGCGCGGGTGTACGAGCGGCCGATCCTGGGACGCGCGGCGCTGCTCACAGCCGGCCCTGGAAGGCGACGGTCGGCAGCGGGGGAGCACCGATGTTGGGGTCACCGGGGATCTGCACCGAGTTCTTGCCCGGGTCCTTGTACTCGGTCTGGAACATGTCGCTGATCACGAACCGGCCCGCGAAGATGCTCCAGCAGATGACCAGTCCGACCGCCCCGCCGATCGCGCTCTTGATGCTCATCTTGCGGATCGCGTGGATGATCAGGATCGCGCCGAGGGCGATCATCAGACCGTTCGCCACCCAGTCCAGCAGGGTGGTGCTCCAGCTGTTGCCGAAGTTCTGGACCGCACCGGCCAGGACCGTGTCGTGAGCAGCCATCACCGCACCCCTGCCGTAGTCGTGGGAGCCGGCGAGGGCGAGGTACCCGAGCCGGAGGAAGAGGAAGAAGGAGAGGCGAGGACCGGGGCGAGGGAGGCGACCTCCCACCGCCCGGCGCGCGCCCGCAGACGTAGCGGGTAGGTCAGCGGCCACGAGCCCGCGGTGTCGGTCGCGAGGACCTGGGCCTGGACGCTGATCACCGTGCCGTCGGTCGGCGCGGACGGCACCGGACTGGTGGACCCCAGCGTCGCGAGCGAGACCTTGGTGTACGACGCCGCGGGTGCGAGGACCTTCGCCCCAGGCGACAGGTACCGGCTGTTGTCGCCGACCCCCGTGAGATAGGCCGTCAGGTACCCGGCCACCGTCTGCTGGAGGGGACCGTCACTGATGACCGTCCCGTACACCGGAGCGGACGGGTCCCCGGACAGCGCGGCCGGAGCGGCCACCTGAGCCGGCGCGGCGGTGACCGCCAGCGCGTCCGGCGCTCCACCCGAGCCGGAGGAACGTACGACCTCCACCGGCACCGCGAAGTACCGCACCGTCCGCCGCTGCGCATCGCCACCGCTCTGCGCAGAACCGGCCGGCTGCGCAGAGCTCTGCGCACTGCTCTGCGCACTGCTCTGCGCAGAGGTCTGCGTACCGGAACCGCTCTGCGCAGACGCCGCCGGGAGAAGCAGCGTCGCCGCCACCGTCACCTGCCACGTGCGCGCGCCCAGCGGAGCGCTGCGCACCGCCACCACGCGCTCGACGGTCGTCTGCGCACCCGAGGCCGGCCGCGGCAGCTCCACGTTCGGCGCCATCGTGCGCAGCGCATCCACCTGCGGGCCGTCCTGGGAGCTGCGCAGCCAGAGGTCGATGAACTGTTCGGCGTAGCCGCTCGGAGGGGAGACCGCGGGCGGCGCGGTGGCGACCGAGGCCACCGGCTCGGCCACCGCGCCACGGAGCGCGGCGGCGGACAGCAGCAGGGCGACGGGGCTGGCGGCCAGCGCCGCCCAGACGCCGGCCCGGACCGCGAGGGTGCGGCGCTGGGCGCGCCGCAGGTCGCCGTCCGAGGCTGTGGGGGAAGGATCCGGCGCGCGGTCGCGCCGGGAGAGGAGAGGACTCAACGTGGCTCCTGGGTCGTCAGCGGTTGCTGTCAGCCGAGAGAACCCCGTGAACCTTGATGAACTCCTTGATGATCAGACGCCGGGGGATAACGCCTTCGCAACGGCGCTCATCAACACTTTGACCTGCTGTTTTGTGAGGCCGAGCGGAAACGTTGATGAGGCCGGGGCCGACCCTTGATGCCGCCCCGGGGACCGGAGCCCGGAAACCTTGATGCCCCATCAAGGGTGTCGGCGGAAACGTTGATGGGGCGTCCGGGCGAAGGGCCACACGTTGATGCCCACCCTCGGGGCCCAGGCGGAAACGTTGATGGCGTGGCCCGCCTCGCGCCGGACACCTTGATGAGCCCTTCGAACCGGCCACGCCATGTTGACGGCTCGTCCGGCCGGACCCTGACGCGGTGCTGCTGCACTCGCTCACCAGCCGAACCGATGGCAGCCGGTGCCCGCTCGATGCCGTCGTCCGTGTCCGGCGGCCGCGCGCACAGCAGAGCGGAACGGGCGGTTCGGCGTACAGCCGCCTGTCCCGGACCGCGCCAGGGCGCGGCGGTCTGCGCATGCGCATGCCGCCGGTCCGGCGTGTGAAACGGAGACCCGACCCGCTGCGCACGACCCGCTGCCTTGCGCAGCCCCGTGCGCATGCGCACGCGCAGAGCACTGCGCAGCGAGTCGGGCTCTGCGCAGCCGCCGGCCTCTGCGCATGCGCAGCGGGTCGGGCTCTGCGCACGGCCGTTCGACTCTGCGCAGGCACCGCTCGGACCCGGCATCAAGGTAGGACCGGCACCTTGATCACCACAGTTGCCAACTTGTGATTTTTCAGGGGCCTCGGCATCAACGGGTACGTCAAGGTCTGCGGGGTTACCTCGGTCGCTGATCACCACTGCTGCCCGAGGAGCCCTCATGGACCTGCCGCCGACCCTGCTGCCCTGCTTTGGCTCCGGCTGCCCTGCGGGCCTTGTCGTGGCCGCCACCGCCTACCTTCCCGCAGGCGCCCTCTACCTCGCGCTGACCGGAGTGGATGACGTTTGGCTTCGGCGGCGGCGCCTTCCGGCCCCTGTCCTTGTCTCTGCTGCGGGTGCTGCCTGGCTCGCGCTCGTGCTCCTCTGGCCCCTGGCCGTCGTCGTCCGGGCCGTCCGCTCACTGAGCCGTCGGCGCCGGGTGGCCGCCACGCCGCTGCGGATCCAGCCGCTCCCCTTTGTCCCCACCACCCGCACTCCGAATGAGGCTGCAGTCGCGGCCACGCCGCTGCGGCCCCGGCCGACGCAGCCGCCGGTGCCGCCGCGCTGGTACCGCGAGTCGTACGCGGCCGTCCAGACCGCGCTCGCCGAAGGCCGCACCGTCATCGCGCGGATCTGGGCGGGGAACCTGGCCGACGACGCCACCACAGAGTTCGGACCCGCCCACCCATACACCTATGAGGCCTGGCTGCTCGTTGCCGGCACTGTCCGGGCCGCGCTCGCCGAGATCCGCACCGCGCCCCCGGCGCCCGACGCCCAGCGGATCGATGACCCGTACGGCCACTTCCTCTTCCCCAACGCCCACCAGTTCAGCGTGTGGGACCCGGACCGCGACGGCGTGTACACCCCCGCCGGCAGCGCCCCCACGGCGGTGACCCGATGACCGACTTCCTCACCGGACTGTCCCTGGACGCGCAAGGGAACCTCGTACCTGGCGGCCTGGACTACATCGAGTTCGACGTCCGCCTCGCCCGCGACGGCTCCTGCCCGACCGTCACCAAGGCCGCCTACATGGCGCTCGCGAGCTTTGCCAACATCGAGGACCACACCACCCTCACCGCGGAGGCGGTCGCGGCTTGGTCGGACGAGGTCCGACGCGCGATGCTCCCGTACCGCAAGACGCTGGCGGCATGCATCGGCCGCACGACCAAGACGCTCGACCGCGCCACCACCGACCTCGTGCAGCGGGAGTTCCTCATCGTCACCGCCCAGAGCACCCCCGGCAACCCGGCCGTCGCCGATGCCAACCACTACCGCCTGGTCGACCAGGAGCGCTGGGCCCGCCAGCTCCTGGAGCGCTCGTCGGCCGCGCTCGCTCCGGTCCTCACCGGCCCCGACGGCCGGCCCCTGCCACGGGTCCAGCGGGACCCCGGCATCGACTACGTGAAGCTGGACGCACGTCTGGTCCGCGTCGGCGAGCGGTCCCCCAACTACAAGGCCGTCTACGCCGCCGCCGCGTCCTTCACCAACATCAACAACCGCGCGACCTCCGACCGCCCGCCGACCCTGCGGGAACTGATGGCCTGCACGGGGCTCAGCCGCAGCGTCGTCTGCGAAGCCCTCGCCCAACTGCGCGAAGACGGCGTGCTGCTCACCCGCGACAACTACCACCCCGCCGACGAGGGCGGCGGCCGCGCCGCCTCCTCCTACCTCCTGCTCGACGCCAGGCTCTGGCGCCGCCGCGCGGCCGCCCGCGACGACCTGGAAATGAACGCGCTGACCGGGGGGTGGCGACATGAGCCGGACGGGGGTGGCGACACCACGCGGACGGGGGTAGCGACACCAGCCGGACCAGGGTGGCGACATGAGCCGGACCCCAATAAGAGCAGTAACAAGAACCGTGATCGCGAGCCCCTCCCGGACGCCCGTAGGGCATCTACAGCGGGTAAGGCGCGCGAAACGCGCGCCGCCGCGAAGACCACCCCGCGAAGCGGCTCCGCCGCGACCACCACCAAGAAACCGCGCACCAAAACCATCCGTACCACCGCCACCCGCCCGTTGGCCGGCGAGGAAGAGGTCTTCGCCGCGATCGACGCCCTCGGGGTCAGCAAGCACCCGGCCATCCGGGTACCCCCGCTGCGCCGCGCGGTGCGCGACCTGCTCGGCGCCGGCCGAAGCCCCGAGCACGCGCTCGCCAGGATCAGCGACGGCTGGTGGAAGACCGGGGCGCCGGAGAGGATCGCCCGAGGGGAAATCCGCGGGCCGGTCGGCTACCTCGCGGCTGTGCTGTCCCGGCAGGACTGCGAGCGGCCCGACTGCGAGCGCGGAATCGTCCTCAGCACCGGAGAGGAGTGCCGGGCGTGCGGACTGCGGGAGACGCAGCGCCAGGCCGAGCATGCCCGTCGGCGCCTGGACGCGGAGAACCAGGCCCTCGACCTGGTAGTAGCCGAGGAACCCGGCCCCCTCGCGGTTGAGCCTCCGGCTCCCGCCGTCGATCCGGTGACGTGGCGGTGCCAGGCACCGGGGCCGGACGGCCTGGGTACCGGCATCTGCGGACGGCCCGGCCGGGGCACCCCGCCGGCCCTGCCGATGTGCCCGGACTGCCTGGAGTCGCTCCACAGCGCGATGTCCCGCCGGTAGCAGCCCTCGGGATCGGCGGGGAGGGAACATGAAGGCGCCCGGCACGGTGACGTGCCGGGCGCCTCTTGCTGCTGATGCCGGGTCAGGCCGCCAGGTCGAACTCCCGGCTCCGGACGCCGGACATGAAGCACTCGTACTCGTGGCGGGTGTAGGTGTGCACCTGCGCCGAGGGATTGGCGCCGTCGCGAACCTGGACGCCGTCTGACGAGAACGTGAGCACGATGCGGTGGCCCCCGAGGATGCCCTGCCGCAGGTTGTCGAGCCAGCCGTTCCAGACGTCCGCCGGGTAGACCTGCGCAGGCAGCGTGCGGTCCTTGCTGTCCCGCAGCGCCACATGGCCGTCGGCGAACGCGACCTCGAAGCAGCCCTGGGCGCTCTCGGACGCCCGGGCCTTGAACCAAATGGCGGCGGTGAAGTCGGGAACGGTGCTCATATCACCCACATCTCTTGCCGGGAGAGTCCGGAGGAACTGGATCGAATCGGTCGGGTCGAGTGCTGCCCCGCACAGCCGGCCGGAGAGCTGGGTGAAGCGGCGCGCGTCCGCGGTTTTGCAGCAGGTAGAGGTCGCCGCCGGGCGCCTTCTGCTGCGGCGGGTTGTGAACTCAGCTCGAACTCCCGCCCCGAACTCGGGGGATCAGAGTGCCCACTGCCTCGGCCCATGGGTAGGCATCCAGGTCGCCCTGACCGGGAGGGTGGGGAGTGAAGCCGCCGGCCCCGAGCATCACGGTGACGCCCGCGTCCCCGAGCACTTCCACGCTGCGGGCGAAGGCCGGGTGGGCTGCCTGCGCGTTGTTGCAGTAGGGCAGCGCGGTCAGCGGCAGCTGCAGCCCAATCGCCTCGGTCACCAGCCCGAGGGCCAGCGTGTCGCTGATCCCGCTGGCCCACTTGTTGATGGTGTTGCTGGTGGCCGGCGCGACCAGCATCGCGTCCGCCGGCGGCAGCACGTCCTCCTCCCGCGGCATCTTGTACTCGCTGCGCACCGGGTGACCGGTGAGCTTTTCCAGAGCGGGGATGTCGTCGGCGAGCCAGCGCCGGGAGGAGGGGGTGAGGATCAGGCAGACGTCCCAGCCGACGTCTTGTCCGGCCTCGATGCCGGATCGGACCCGCAGGGCGGGCGGTGCCGCGCAGGCGACCAGGTAGAGCACGGGGCGTTGAGTCATGCGGGCAGTCCACAGCGGGCCGCGAGGGTGCGCAAGCGTCCCCCGTCGGATCCGGCCACCAGCAGGTGCAGGTCCTGCACCAGCTGGTGGGTGCGTGGCCGGCACCGCACCTCCTCCGGGGCTTCGCGTTCGGCCTCCAGCAGGGTCTCCAGCGCGGGGCCCGGCAGTCCGGCCTGCGCCTGCGCCCGGGACAGGTCGACCAGGAACAGGGCGCGTCGTTCGCGCGGGAGCGCCTGCCGCATGTGCGGTGCGATGGACTGCGCCGCGGCGACGGCCTTCGCCCCCTCGCCCAGCGCGACCAGGCAGGCCACCGTGTGGAAGGCGCAGTTCGTCGGTCCGAAGGCGGTCCACAGCGCATTCGCGTCGCCGCCGAGGCGCGCGGCACTCTCCTCGGCGGCGGCGAGCAGATCGGTTACCGTGTCGGCCGATCCGAGCGCGGCGGCGCCGACGGCCGCCTTCAGGTGCAGCATCCCGAGTACGGTCACCCCGTGGACGCCCCGGTCCACCAGGTCGCCTTCGAGCCGGTCGGCCACGGAGCCGGCCAGCCGGACGCCCTCGGCCGCGCGGCCCTGATGGGTCATCGCGTCGACCAGGTGCCGGGCAGCGCCGGCCATGGCCACAGGGTCGCACGACCGATCGGCGGCGGAGACCGCCCGGTCGGCCGCCATCGTGGCGAGCACCACGTCGCCGTACTTCACCGCGACGGCCACTACCAGCTGGTAGGTCATCGACTGGAGCGAGAAGGCCGCCTGGCGGGCGCCGCTGTCCAGATTCCCTGCCGCTGCGGCGGCTTCGGCGACCAGCGGGGGCAGAACCCGCCCGAGCGAGGTGAAACGGGCGTACTGGAACGCGGTCCAGCCGTAGGAGACGTTGCGCCGCAGCCGCTCCAGGTCCGGCCGGGCGTCGTCGCGCGCCAGGCCGGGGAGAAGGACGGCCGGCGACAGTAGGGTGGCCCGGATGGCTGCCAGCTCGGCCGTGTCCATGCACTGTGCCGCGGAGGCCGGCGGGCCGTCGCCGAGCAGGTCCTCGACGCGGACCTGGAGTGCCGCGGCGAACGTCTCCACCACGGACACGCGTGGATCGCCCTGGCGCTCGCCCCGCTCGATGTCCTGCACACCACGCCGGGTCATGCCGACCAGACGGCCCACCTGTTCCTGGGTGAGCCCCCGGCGCTCACGCCAGTACGCGATCCTGCGCCCGATCCCGCCGACGTCCACGACTACGCCCTCCCGTCACAACGCACGCACTTTGCGTGCGTTGGCTCCGGTGTAGCCGTTCTACGGTGCTCGGGTAGCACATTCACCCACTTCGGATACTTCGGAGCCCGAAGAATGAACGACACGGGGCCGAAGAAGTCCCCGCCCTCCGGCGTGCGGCACGTGGCGGCCGAAGCGCCGTCGGCGCGCATGGCCCCGTGCCCCGTCCTGCCCATAGAGACGGCGGTGCACCGGTGACCGGTCCCGGTGCGGTGCGTCAGGTAGGCCGGGGAATGCACAGGGGGCGGGGAGCAGCGGTGCGATGCCGCTGTCCCCGCCCCCTCGGTCGTCCTGGGGCGCCGCTACACCTCGAACGTCCGGGCGAACGCCACGAACGTCCTCCAGACCGGCTCGGTGACGGTCAGTGTCGGGCCGTCAGGGTCTTTCGAGTCGCCGATCTCGATGCAGTCCGCCGCGGTGCGGTCGCGGCGCCAGCGTACGCAGCTGCCCTGCTGGCCGCTGTGGGAGCTGGTGGTCCACTCGTCCGGTGCCAGACGAGGGGGGCGGTGCGGCATGTTGGTCCTTCCGGGATGGAGCTCGGTTCACAGGGCGCGGACGCGCTCTTCGAGGTACGCCCGCGATGCGCTCGGGTCGAGCGCGAGATCGGTGAGCTGCTTGGCGGCGCGGCCGTACAGCGACAGGGACTCGGGGTCGTCGAAATAGGAGGTGGTGACCAGGCTCTCGACGGCGGCGAGTTGGCCGCCGTCCGGGAAGCTCAGGATCGTGAATGCTCCGTCCAGCCCGACGTGGGGACGTCCGACGGGGAGGATTCGGAGCTCGACCTCCTTGCGGGTGAGCAGATGGGCGATCTGCTCGCGCATCACGTCCGGACCGCCCACGACGGTGTCCAGCGCGGCTGCGCCGAGGACGACCGTGAGGGCGCTGGTGACGACGTCCTGACGGTGCATGCGCACGGCGACCATCGACTCGACGCGGTCCTGGCCTCCGGGGATCACCTCGTCTCCGGAGGCCAGGAGGGCCTCGGCGTACCGCTCCGTCTGCAAGCGGCCGTGCACCAGCAGCGGCTCCCACGCCCAGGCGGCCTCCGCGTCCTGCTCCAGCCCGAGGAAGTCCTGCAAGGGCAGGTGCAGCGAGTAGGTGTTCCACCACGACTTCTTGGCGAGGTTGACGACCATGTCCTCCATGGCGTTGCGGCGGTCGCTGTCCTGCACGCCGTACAGGTCGAGGAGTGTGCGCAGCAGCGGGACTCCGAGCGCCACTCGGCCCAGCTCGACGCGGTTGATCTTGTCCACGCCCACGCCGGCCTGGGCGGCCGCGGCGCCTTGGGTCAACTGGCACTGCTCGCGAAGCCTGCGCAGGACGCTGCCGAAACGCGCGCGGCGGTAGGTCGGGTCGCTGGTAGCCACGGGTGGTGTCCCTCCTACGGGTGTGGGTCACAGTCTGCCTGGTCGGGCTGAGGGGGCGGGACGGGCCGGTTGGTACCGGCCATGACTGACCGTCACTGGGAGTTGCGGAAGCGGCAGTTGCTCCAGGATAGGTCGCGAAATCGCGGATACAGCGGTTGACTACTCGCGAAATCGCGAGGACAGTGGGTTCTGCTTGCTTTGAGTGATCGCACGATTGCCAAGGGCTATCTGCGATTCCGGTCGGCCTGCCCATGCCCGTGACGGGCTGGAGGACTTATGCACCCCACCACGCAGCTGCTCCAGACACCCGCCCCCTTCACGGCCGCGGGCAACACACGAACGATGGGCCCTCGCCCCATCCCCTCCTCCGGGGCAAGGTGGCTCCTCCAGGGACAGGACACCCGTGCCTGCATAACGGCCTGGCAGAGCCCGCACGGCCTGGCCCCGATCCACCCCGGAGCCCCCCGGCACTGGGACGCGATCAGCGTCCAGACTCAGCTCGGTGAACAAGCCCTCCACCTCTTGGCCGACCGGACGACGCCGGGGCCCGTGCTGCTCACCGGGACCTCGCTGGTCTTCTGGGTCCCGCCGCTCCACCACGACTGGAACGTGCTGCTCACCGGCATCAGCTCTGCTGGCGTGGACTGGGGCCGCGACCTCACCGCCCATCACGGCCCCGCCAGCAGCCCGCTGATGTGCCCGCAGCCCGGCATCCCACGCGACACGGGCGTGCGCTGGCTGGTCGCACCGGACGGCGGGCAGTTCCTCACCCCGACCGGCCAGCTCGCCGACATTCTCCACTCCGCCTACCGAACCGCCGTCGAGCAGGGCCCCCAGCCCGCCGAGCAGGACATCCCCCGGACGCGGACTACGCGACGACCGACCAACCTCGCCGCACACTTCCGGCGGCACAGCACCACGGAGCCGTCATGACACCGCTTTCCCCCGCCATCCAGACCTCGCCCGCCCACACCCTGACCCGCAGCGTGGAGCACCTGACCGAAGAGCACGTCTCGAAGCTTCGTGGCGACGCCGCCGTCCACTGCCACGCCGTCCTACACGCACATGGGCGCCCGACCGACCGCGACGTGTTCTTCGAAGCCTGCGTGGTGACCAGCGAGTTCTTGTCCAACGTGGCCAGGCACGCCGCGAGCCCCGAGGCTCCGACCCGCGCGACGTTCTACCTGCAGGTGCTGCTGGAGACCGACGAGGTCCTCATTGTCGTCTTCGATCGCAGCAGCAAGGGGCCGCAGGTGGACACCAGCGCCCCCGGACAGCAGGAACGCGGCCTCGGACTCGGCATGGTTCACAGCATCACCAATGGTCGATGGGGCTGGTTCCCGCTCCCGGACGGCAAGGCGGTCTGGGCGATCTGCCCCCTCACCTGGCGCAACTGACGCGCTGGAGGGCCACCACTGCGTTGTCCCGCCAGGGGCCCGCCTCCTACGGCCGCCCGGCCCGGGCCGCCCAGCCCGGCCGGGTGGACCGCCACCACAAACCCCTACCCGAAGCAGGCGCGCATGCCGACCCATCCGCGGAACCCGAGCAGCGAGCTCGCAGCCGCCATGCCCCCATCCCTCTGGCTGGCTGGTGCCCTCGGCCGTTTCCTACGCGACGTCACCGTCGTGCGGTGGGCTGGGGAACCCGAACTCCTCGTCGCGATGCCGATCGGTGTCCGCTTCGGCGCCGTCGAACTCGACGCCGGGACCGGCCTGGAGCTCCTCGACGTCCTCTTGGCCGGGCATGCCCCGTACCGCGTCGGCCCCGTGCTGTCCGACACCCGGACGGAGCGGACTTACTGGCTCACCCCGCCCGAGGACGACGGCGGGTGGACCGAGCCGCACCCGCAGGCCCGGCTGCTGCCCGCCGGCACCCGGATCGCGATGCCCGACCCGACGCCGGGCACCGACAACCGGCACTGGCCCGTGCGGTGGGCGCACTGGCCTGCCGTCAACGGAACACTCTCCGCCCATCCCTGGCTGCGCAGCCTCCTCTACGACGCCCCCGGCCCGGGCGGCCGCCGTTCTCACCGGCCACAGCAGTGCTCCCCATCCCGCCCGGACCACTGAATGCGACGAGCCGCCGTACCCGCTCCCGGAACGCCCCCGCCCGATTGCAGCCCCAGCGAGGAACCCGTGCCCGCCGCCTGCTTCACGGCCACCTACACCAGCGCCACCCTCGTCGGCGCCCGCCGCACCCTGCGGCGCTCGGTCAGCCACCACGCCAGCGCGGGCCAGGCCCTGCGCTGGCTGGGCCGGCGGCTGCGCGCCGGGGGAGTCCCGCTCGACCAGCCCGGCCAGGACCCCGCCCTGGCAGCACTGGCCGACAACGCCGCCTTCCACCAGGCGTGCTTCGAGCTTAACCACGGCGGCACGCCCCTGCGCGCCCAGCAGCGGACCGGACGCCGCGTCATCACCGTGGCTGTGGCCAGCACCGCTCACTGGCCGCTGCTGCCCGGGAGCCCGCGGCCGGGCGCCGAACCGTCCAGGGCGGTGCGCCGGGCGGTGCTGGTCCGGAGCCGGATGTTGGGCGCCGGGCGCCGCCGCCTCCTGCGGGCCGAGGCCCGGGAACGACTGGAGACCCAGCGGTGACTACCTTCTCCTACAAGGACAGGATCACCGGCGACTACCGCGCCGGCGCCTCGATCGGCGGCATCGCCGATGGCCTGGGCGTCGACGAACGGACGGTCCGCGCCTGGATGGACACCTGGGGCATCCCCCGACGCAGCCGCGCGGAGAACGGACGCCTCTTCCACCGGCCGGCCTGGCCCGGCAGGGGCCCCGAGCCGTCCAGACCGGGCTGCGGCCCGATCAGCTGGAACCAGCTCGCCCGGTCCCGCTGCGAGACCTGCCGAGGCCTTGCCGAACGCCGCCAACGCGCCCGCGCCCGCCAGGGAACCAGCCGAAGTCGCTACCTGCGAGACGGAACTCGATCTGCACCGACGCGACCACCGGCAACGCACCGACACCCTTCAACGACCCCGGCGGCGCCCGATCGGCGACGCCCCGACCCGACCTGAGGACCCGTGAGCCACTCACCCGCCCCCGAACACCAGCTCCCCGTGACCCCCGCGCCCGCCGCGGGTACCCTGCCCCCGCTCCTCATCCGGCAGATCACCACCTGCGTGCGCATCCTCCAGATCGGCCCCGGCAGCGACATCACCCGCCAGCTCGCCGCTTTGAGTGGCGACACCCCGTTCCGCTCCGTCCAGCCGGACCTCGCCGGCGTCGAAAGCGTTCGCGCCACGCTCGGCCCCTGCAGCCGCAACCGCAGCCTTGTCGACATCCACATAGGCGACCTCGCCCATGGCCGGCCGGACCAGGCCCCCTACGACCTGATCGTCTCCACCGTCCCCGTCAAGGGCATCCCCCGCGCCTGGCTCGGTCAGCTGGCCAAAGGCGGCGCCCTGGCCGTCCCCCTCGCCCTCGCAGGCCGCCACCCCTGGGTCGTCGCAGAAAACCGCCGGTCCGGCCTTCGCGCCCGGCTGCTCACCGAGGGGGCTGACTACTGGCCGGTGCCCGTGGCTGGCCCGCTGTACCCAGAGGGCGGCGACACCCCCGCCAGCCGCCCCTCCCTCCCTGCGCCTGACCCCGGCACGCGGCGCCTGAGCGCGGTCGGCGCCCTGCGGGAAGACCAGTGGGCCGACCTGTGGGCGTACCTGGCCATCCACCACCCCGACCTCGTCACCGTTGCCAGGGTGGACGGCCGCCGCCACTGGGGACAGACCATCGCGCTGGTCGACGGCCGCCATGCCGTCTACGTCCGCCCGGACGGGCTGTGGGCCACCAGTGACCGTCGCCGCGCCAAGTTGCTCGCCGACCAGGCCGAGAAGGCGATCCTCCACTGGGGCTGGGCACACCGGCCTCGACTGCCCTGGTGGGTCGCCGAACTCGCGCACGCCACGGAATCCGCTGGCGGACTTCTCCTCCCGGACAGGTGGCACATCGACAGGATCCGCGTCGAGTACCCGGCCTGCTGAAACACCGAACGGGGCGCTCACCCTTTGCGGGTGAGCGCCCCGTTCGGCACGTTGGGCAGGCGGGACCGGTGCCCGTGCAAGTACTCAGGCATCCGGGCGCGAGGAGCGTCAGCCGATCGCCACGGGGACTGTCCCGCCGACCAGCTGCCCGGCCTTGATGGCACTCGCGTAAGCAGCCCAGGGCGCCTGCTCGGCGTAGATGTCGTCCCAGCCGAGCCTGCCGATGATCAGCGCGACCGATCCGGCCTCGGCGGCCAGGGCCAGCCACACCGATGGCGCGTACATGGTGGCGTCCGACAGCATGTGCGTCTGCCCGCAGCGCACGGACAGGCGATCCCCTGGGCCGACCTGCACGCTCCACTGCGGGCTGAGTGCCGGCATCCGCCCGAGCGAGACCAGTCGGTGCAGGCCGCTGTCGAGGTAGTGCGAGATCACCGGGTCGAACGCGGAACCCGAGCCGTCGAAGACGGTGACGTCCTCCTCGTAGGCGAGGAGCAGCGCGGCCCGATCGCCGGAACCGGTTGAAAGGCCGAGGGCTCGCGGGATGAGGTCGGTCGAGCCGTTGACGGCCAGGTCGCCGTCATCGACCTGGACCACCTGCGAGGCGGAGCAGCGATGGTGGGCGAACCCGAGCCGAGACAGCAGCGTGCTGGTGGTCAGCACGACGCTGACGGGCTCCTGATCGGCACGGCCGCGGGTGCCGCACTCGACGCAGGTGAACGTCCGGGTCCGTCGACGCAGCTCATCTGCCTTGTGCTGGCCGATCCTGGCGAGGACGTCGTCAGCGACGGTGAAGGCGGGAGTGGACATGTCGATCCTCTCGGGGATGGTGATGGCTCTACAACTCGCTCCGGCTGTACGTCGGCCGGTCCGGATCGGCCAGCGGGCTCTACACCGGCGCGGTGGGCCCGAAGACGATGCCCTGGAGTGTGGCCGCCCCGACCAGGTCAATCCGCAACGCGAACATCCTCGTCTCACTCGGGTAGCGCGGCCGGGGTCGCGCGAACCGTGATGGAGGTGAACTCCGTCCGGTCGACCGGGTAGGGAGCGGCGTAGAGCGCGATGGTGTCGGGATCAGCCGGGGACACCAGGAGCCTGTCCCCTTGCTGCTCGTGGATGAAGTAGCAGCGGATGCGTCCGTCCGACATGGTCATCGTGGCGTGACCGATGGTGCTGTGCCTGGGCATCCGAATCTCCTCGCGGTTCGGGTTAGAGGTCCATCCAGCTGCAGGTCGGCCGGTCGGGGTCGTTCAGGGAGGTCCATACCGGCGCCGAGGGCCTGGCGGCGGGGTTGTCCTCGGTGGCCACGAGGTCTTCGAGCAGCGCGGCGCCGGCCTTGACCTCCTTGAGCATGTTGGCGACGCGGAGGTTGTCGGCGGCGGCGATCTGCAAGTCTTCGATGCGGTGGAGCATTCTGGTGCGGGAGTCGTGGTCCAGGACGAAAAGCAGCCTGGGGAAGCGCGGGTAGAAGTCCTTGTAGACCGGCTCGGCTGCCTGCGCGGCCTCGATGGTGCCGCGCCGGCCGACCGGAGTCGGGGTGAGCTCGTAGAACCTGGCGTAGGCGGTCAACTTCGTGGTGAGCCGCTCGCTCCCGTACGTCGCCCGGTCCACCTCGACCATCGCCCGGAAGTGGGCACGGCCGCCGGCGCGCCGTGCGGTGTAGCGCAGCAGGGCGTCCGCCCGGACCTCGTCCGCCTTCCTGTCGGACCAGCGGTGCGAGACCTCAGGGGTCCAGTCGAGCGGCCCGTAGCTGTCGTCGCGCTCGCGGGCGTCGGCCAGGAACGCGAGGTGGGTGCGCAGGACAGCCTGGGTGTGCGGCAGCAGGAGCCTCACGCCGATGGCGTCGAAGTTCTGCTGCGGGCTGGTCCGGTCACCGACCTCGGGGATCTTGGCCGCCAGGGCGCGCCCGGCCTCGGTGAGGTAGTAGAGGTGGGCGTTGCGGGGCTCGGAGATGTCGGTGAAGTCGATCAGGCCCTGCTTGTGCAGCTTGCGAAGCCGCCGACGCACGATGCTGATGTCGGTGTCGGGCGCCACCAAGGCCTGCAACTGCGCGGTAGTCGCCGAACGGTGCAGGTGGAGCGAGGCCAGGGCCAGGTACTCGAACTGGCCGGCCGGCGCCGGGGAGTCCTTCGTCGTCACGGGAGCCTTCCAGGGGAGCGGTTTCGGTCGCCCCACTGAACCCCGCGGGCATTGACGGATTCCTTGATGCGCCCCTCGGCGACGGACAACGAGTGGGTAACGCCCTGGCATCAACGTTTCCCCGAAGGCCTGCGCCGGCGCATCAAGGTACCCGCCGAAGGTCATCAACGTTTCCGCCGCCGACGCTCTGACCTGCACGTCTGCTGCCACCACGGTCTCCCCCCTTCCTTGATGCCGTCCCCGCGCCGCCGGGCCTGGCCGTTCTACCTGTCCGTCAGGCCGAGGCCTCGCCAGCCTCGCAGCGGTACCTGCGGGCCTGCACCCGGGAGAGAGCCCCAGCTCTTCGGCGGGCTCCTCGGTGGAGATGCCAGGTCTCCCGCACCAGCTATCCGGTGTGCGTGCGGAGGTAGTAGGCGGCCTGGCGCTCGGAGATACCCAGGACATCGGCGATCCGCGCGATCGGCATGGACGCGTCGTCCGCGCGCAGCTGCACCGCCTGACGACGCCGCTCGGCCGCGGCCAGGTTGCGCGGGCTGCGGGGGGTCCAGCCGCCGGTGGCACCGGCCGGGCGCCCGCCGGCGCCGCTGCCGCGTCCCCGGCGGCCGCTGCGGTTCCACTCCACGATCGTGTCGCGGAACCAGTGGTCCTTGCCGGCGAAGGTCCGGTCCGGCTCCGGCAGCGAGGTCCCCTTGTGGCCGGTGTAGTACGAGTGCATGGTGGACTCGGTCGGGCGCCGGTCCTCGGGGATGGCCATCCGGGCCTCCTCCAGGTCCAGCAGGTCGTGCCCGTCGATGTACTCACGCAGCCCGTCCTCGTCCATCTCGTCGAGCTCCTCGACGGTGATGTCGTGCACGAAGCCGGCCTCCTTCTCGGCCTGCAGCGCCGAGATGATGTAGCCACGCAGCTCGTGCTCGGTGTAGTCGGTCGGATCCGGGATCGCGGGGATCGGCGCCGGCTCCTGGCCCTTCTTCAGCCCCAGGTTGGCGACAAGAACCTGCGCCTGCTCCAGGTCATGGAGCACCTTGCTGCCGTTGCCCCCGCGGACGACGTCGAGGACGTCGAAGGCCTTCTTGTTGCTGAGGGTGCGGACGTTCTTGCCAGCCATCGCGGCGATCTGCTCGCGGTCGACGGCGCTGCGGCCCAGACGGATCATGACGGTCTCCATGTTTGAAAGCGTTCGGCGCCCGCTGCGCCCTACGGAGTAATTAATACCACGGACCTTGCATAGATGGGAAGTGTGCCTCGCAGGCGGTGCGCGCCCCATCCGTACGGGGGAGTGGAGCCCCCGCTCGATGACGCCGCCGGGTGCCAGCTGGCACCGCGGCCGCCAACCTTGCGCTCGGCCCGCAGGTGGCGTCAGCCCAGGACGCCGACCACCGACAGGACCAGGTCGAACCCGCCGGTCAGCGCCAGCCGGCCCGCGGTCGCGTCGCCGCCGCCCGCCTCGGCCGGCACCGAGATCCGGCACAGCGTCGGCAGGTCCGACCACGCCAGCACGGTCGAGTCACCCGTCGACGACACGTCGGGGCTCGGGAACGCGGCGGCCAGGCGCCGCGCGGCCCGCCCCCGGACCTGCTCGGCCAGGGGACGCGTGGATCCGGCGGCCTCGGGCGCCACCGTCCTGCGCAGGACGCGCTCCAGGAACGGAAGCCGCACCCGGTGGGCCACGACCGTCGTCTCCAGCCCCGCCGGATCGACCACGACACTCAGGTCCGTCTCGGCGCCCCGCACCAGCACGCGGCGCCCCTCCGCCCGGAACACCCGCCGCGTGCCGACCGCGGAGCGCAGGTCGCGCAACTGCGCGGTGGCCTCGGCGTCCAGCTCCTCGGCGGACATGCAACGGGCGGCGAGGGCGTCCAGGTAGGCGAGGTGGTCACGAACGACCAGGGCGGCCAGGGCGGCGGGTTGCGCGGCACGGCCTCGGGTGAGCAGCCGACCGGGCTTCCTCCGTCGGGCCAGGCTGCCAGGGTGACGCCGTCGGGCGTGCCGGCGAGCAGCAGCGCCCGGTGCCCGTCGCAGAGGCTGACGGGGTGCCGGCCGGCGAAGGCGACCTCCTCCTCGGTGCGGATGTTCCACCCGCGTCCGGGCCGGTTCGGCAGATGGGTGGCGAGGGCGTGGGCCAAGGCGAGGGTGTCGAGCGACTTCGCGGTGACGGACGTGGTGACGGTCATGGCGGTCCTCCATGGGGCGGGGTTCTCGGTGGTTCGACTCGGTCGGCTGCGGCGGAGCCACCGCGCAGCCGTGAGGCCGGCCCCGGACCGTGGTCCGGGGCCGGGGCGTCAGGAAGCGGGGTCCTGCGTGAGCAGGTCGGTCCCCAGCACCTGGACGTCGAAAGTGGTCAGGCTCCGGGGGAGCTGCTGCTCGGACGGCATGTAGATCTGCTGGACGAGTCGGCCGGCGGCGACGACGGGGCGCCCGGCCGGGAGCCCGGAAGCCCGGCGCGCGGCCTGGCCCGTGAGCTTGCACCGCAGCACCTGCGGGATCTCGTGGCCACTCGCGCTGAACCGCCCCTGCTGGTGGGCCAGGCCGAACAACGTCACGACCTGGCCGTCAGCCCCGGTACGGGTCTCGATCTCGCGGATCGTGCCGGTGAAAACCTCCATCCGCTCGGGCAGGGGATCGAGCTGGACGAAGTGGGAGGTGCCCGGCTCGGGCACGACCGGGTCGTGCAGCGCAGCCCGGGCCTTGCGCGCGCCCTCGGTGTCGGTCAGCTGCTGCCCCAGCTTGTGCAGCTCGGCGGCCTGCTTGCGCAGCACGTCGACCTGGTCGCGCAGCTCGACGACGCCAGGGTCGTTGGTGCCGACCGCTCGCGAGCACAGGTGTACGTGCTCAGCCTCGATCTCCTCGCGCGCCATCCGGATCACGGCGCCCGCGCCTTCGGCCTTCCGCTTACGGGAGAAGCCCCAGCGGCCGGGCTCGGACTCCAGGACCACCACCGAGACCGCCGGCCAGCCGGTCTCGTCCAGCGGGCCGAGCCGTACATCCAGCTGGCAGGTCACCCGGGAGTCGTGAAGCGGCGGATACGGGTACGACGCCCACGCCTCACGGCTGCTCAGGAACGCCAGCGCCCCCGCGCTGGTCGGATCGGCCGCCGCGTTCCGCCGCTCAGCCGCCTCGCGCTTGCGCTCGGCCAGGTACGCGGCCAGGTGCACCAGCTGCCGTCCTGCGGTACCGGCCGGGTCCGCTGGCGCGCACAGCCTCAGTGGGGCCTTCACCCCGGACCTCTCCTTCACCCACATCTTGAGCATGAACAGGTCGTTGCTGGTGTCCCTCGGGCGCTGCGCCGGGTGAAGGCGGCGGGAGCCGTTCTCGGGGTCCTTCGTCTTGGTCGGTGCGGGCATGGCAGTCCTCCTGCGCACGGTTCGATGGATCCCGGTAGCCAGCCGGACTTGCGAAAGAAAGAATACCGCAATGCTTGCATTGCGGGAAGGGTTCGCGCCCTGGGGGGCCGGGCGTTTCGGCCCGGGCGGCGAACCCCGCCAGGGGGTCAGGCGATGCTGACCGGGCGCAGCTCGCGCGGCGGCGCGCTCACCGACAGTCGCGACAGGCGCCGGGGCTCCAACCGGAGGGCCTCAAGCACGCGCCGCTCCATGCGGTCGAAGCCAGGGCCCTCGTCCTCGATGACGACGCCGGGGCGTGGCGCGTCGGGCCTGCGGGAGAGCTCGATCAGGTCCCGCATCCGGATGTCGGGCCGGAAGGAGTCCCCGCGCACCTCCTCGACGTGCGCGATCAGGGCTGCGGCCCGTGGCCGCCGGGCGGCGCCGATGAGGCTGTCGCGGCGGCTGGCCAGGAAGCAGTTCGAGCAGGAGCAGTGCGTGGTCCGGAGGCGGTTGCCGGCGCCGGGCTCGGAGTCGTAGCACCAGTGATAGTCCAGTCCCTTTTCGTCGTGGAGCCCGCGGACCTGCTCGCGGGTCCAGTCCTTGGCCGGCGGCCACTCGTCCACGTGCCTGGGCGCCGTTGGGCATTATGTTGCGGTAGCCGGGCCGATGGCGGCGAGCAATACTCCGAAGGGATGTATGGGTCCCCCAATCGCCACGCAGCGTCATGGCCACATATCGTCTCGCCGCCGTCATAGTGGTGGCATGGCGGATGTTGCGTGCGGCGCAGTCGAGACTTGCCACCTTTGTGGCGGAAGTTGCCGTCCCTAGCTTTCCACAAGGCCCTGAAGCTCTCATGAACCACAGAATCATGCGCCTGTCGTTCGGCGGCATCTTTGCTGTCGCTCTCATCTCTGGAACACTTGCAGTCTTATTCATCGGAGCCACCACTGATTCTATGACGTCGCGCAACAAGCCAGCAGTGGTGCAGGCCGCCAGCCCATCATCGACGTCGAAGGCGGATGGCCCAAAGATGGAAGCCCAGGGTGCCGGGAAAGATAACTGGGATCGCCTTTCATCCATTGCCCCAATCGTTTCTGGTCTCATGATTGCAGCGGTCGGAGGCTGGGCCACGCTTACGGTATCAAGACATCAGAGGGCAAGCGAAACATCCCGTACGGAGCGTGAACTCACCGTACAACGCAGCTCAATAATCCCCCCATTAATTCCCTACCTCGGCTCCGATAAGGAGCGAGAAAAGAGAGCGGCGCTCCTAGCCATCGATGCAATGGGCGACCCCGTCCTGGCAGCCAAGCTTGCGGAGATTTACGGAGGCGAGGGAAGTGCATCGGCACTTTCCAATATTGCCGCACGATCGTCACGTGAAGTGGCGGTCGTCGCAGAAAGATCGCTGGATACCCTATTTCATTCCCTGAAGGTTTCGATTGTGCGGCTGATTGTCAATGATCTGCCTACAGCTTCAGGGTTTGTCGTGGCCCCGGGGCGTGTTCTCACCGTGGCGCACGCGCTGAGAGCGGAGGACCGGGTGGTGTTGAAGCTTTACACTGGAGAAGAGATCGACGCGACCATCCTCGCGCGGGATGGAGATGCAGATTTGGCCTTGCTCGAAACTGCCCGCCAGGATTTGCCTGCGCTCACGATTCAGGCGTCAGCTAGCTCAGAAAAGGAAATTGGCGCGTTGTTCAACGAGGACGTCACTTGTATTGGCTACACGGGCTCGTCAACGGAGCCGGAGGTTCGCGTGGGCCCCGTCACGGCAATTGGGCTCCAGCTTGCTGATTTTCCTGGCGACCCCATGATTGAGACACTTCTCCATACGGCAGGGGGCTTTAGCGGTGCTCCTGCGGTAAATTCCAAGGGTCGGGTTATTGGCATTGTTCGACTGGCCAGAATGGGGGGATATAGTTATCTGATCTCGGCCGATTCGATGCTTAAATTCTTGACTCGGCACCAGGTCACCGTAAACGAGGCTCGCTGAGCCTGCCGAAGCGCTTGGCCCGGTCGCTCGACTCCTCGCTGCGCAGGCCGAGCACCTTCGGCCGGCGGACCAGCCGCCCCAAGATCAGGCGCAGACGCTGGACCTCCGGCGTGAACGCGGTTTCCTTGACCTGCTCCTTCCAGCCCTTTGTGCAGTACGTGGTGCCCAGGCGCATGAATACCCGTAGGCAGCGATGTGCGTCAGCAGGTCCTGCGGCTCATTTCCGCCGACGCCGTCGTTCGTGGTCTTCGTGCGCTCGTGGCGCGAGCGGAGGACGCCGGACTCCCGGCTCTGGCGCGCAGCCAGCTCGGACATGCTCGGGTAGCGCCGACCGCCGAAGGTGACGCCCGGCCACTCCACGGGGCCGAGCGTGGCGTGGAAGGTCCACATCCGGTCGGCGACGCCGACGGCCCGGGCGGCCTCCATGAGCAGGTACTGCATCACGCGCGAGTCGGCCCCGCCGGAGAGATTGCCGCAGATGATGTCGTAGTGGGTCAGGTCGGGCACCGGGCCCGGGGTGATCGTGAGTGCCGTGCTGGGCATCGAGATCCTGCCCCGGAGAAGGCCGGGGGAAGGGGTGGGCGGCCACAGAGCGATTCCTGGCCTGCACCGGGTGCGAGGCCGGTGCATGGTGCCCGGTCGTCGGCGCCGCCCGGATCCGGGCGGCGCCGACGACCGGTAGGCCCTACGGCTTCCCGGCCGGGCTGCTCGGCCCCTCCTCCGGGTCGGCCTCCCACTCGATGCCGCCGGTGGCCGTCACGACGACCCGCCCGGAGCACCCGAAGTCGGCGTAGCGCAGCGCGGAGTGGAACCGGGCCTCGGGCTGGCGCTGGAGGCAGACCCGGAGGAACTCCATCAGCGGGTCCAGCGCGTAGCCGCTCTTTCCGTGGCAGTCGTCGGTGGCGAGCAGGCCGAGGACCACGGGGGTTCCCCAGGGGGCGTGGCTCAGCAGCTCGAAGCGCGTGTCCTCTTTGATCCAGTTGTCCTCGAAGTCCGCCAGCGGGATTGGGGGCTGGACGCTCACCGCGCCGATGAAGTCGGTGTCGGCACCCATGTGTCCTCCTGGAAGTCACGGTTCGATCCGGATCGGTAGCCGCCCGATCCGACGCAATAAATAATACCGCAGATTATACACGATCGCAAGAGGGGTTGGCTCGTCAGGCTGTATGACTGGACATCACACCTTGCAAATGGAAACCGAGTCCTGCATGTCGGGGCGTGTTGGAAGGTTGGACCCGTGCGGCCTGGGGCTCTGCGTCCCGGCCGGGGTCGCCGGAGGCTCTGTCTCGCAGGATTTGGTGTTCGGTGGCTCGCAAGCAGCTGTGCCCGCAAGTGCCGTGACGTGCGGGTTTCGGGTGCCCGGCTCGCAAACTGCGCTGTCCAGTCACATTCGCCTCGGCCTGCGACGCCCGGGCCTGTTCGGGCGCCGGCCGGCGTGTGCGGCGGCGGCGCAATCCAGGGTGCGCGTGCGGGCGATCGGGCGGGCGCTCGTACCCTTGTGCGGAACCCGGGCCGGGCGGTGACGACCGCCCGGCCCGGGTTCCGCCTGCCGGGTGTCGGTCAGTTCGGGGACTGCTCGGAGTGCCGCTGGGTCGGTAGGCGCAACGGCATCCCGTCGATCGGCGTGCTGGGGCGCTGCCCGGGCAGGTCGACGTGCGGGATCACGGGGTCGTCGTCATGCTCGTGGCCGTGCTGCTCGTCCATGGGGCCTTCCTCGCGGTTCGATTCGGTCCGACAGCCAGCCGGACCTACGTTATAAATAATGCCGCAAACGTGACATCTTCATGTGTGGTCGGGCCTCGCTTCACCCGAGAGGGCCAGTCCCCCGATCTGCCCGTCCCGTAGTTCGGTGCTGCGGCCGGCGGGCGCTAGACTTGGCCCTCCATGGAGAGGATTCCTCCTTTCACATGGTTCGATGGAACGGCGCCGGACTAGCCCTCTCCCGCAAGGGACCTCCATGAGGCGGCGCCGTTCTGCGTGCCCGGCACCGGCCAAGATGCAACCGACCGAGGCGCCCTAAGGCAGCGCAGGGCCGGTTGCCCGGCCCTGCGGATGCCCCCCCGGTTGTCAGTCCTGAACCTCGACGGGCCCGCCGTCCCCGGCCTGCCCCTCTGCCTCGGCGTCCGCCGCCTCCTGCCCTGCAGCGTCCTCGGCGGGGGCGGCCACGGAATCGGGCTGCTGTCGCTCCGCCGCCTCGGTGGCCTCCTTCTGTCCGGCCCGAGCCGCCGCACGCTCGGCCGCTTCCTTCTCCGCGCGGGCCTCCTCCTCGCGCTTCTTCGTTACGGCGTCGACCATCTCCTGCTCGATCCCGCTGAGGGTGTACCCCTCGGCCTTCAGGAACAGCAGCCACACCACCATGTCGTCGCTGGGGTGCGCCCAGGTCTTCTTGGCGCCCATGCTGTGCTCGAAGGCCATGGCCACCTGAGCGAAGGACGTGTTGCTGGCACGCCGGGCCTTGCGGAAGCGGGCGTTGACGGTCTCGAAGAACTTCCGGCCGACCGACGTGGTCTTCGGCGGCAGCGGCGCGTCCAGGTACCGGGCCAGCATCAGGCGGGAGGCGGGCTCCAGAGCGTGGTGGTACCAGTACGGCATGTCGGTCTGGATGTTCTGGGTGAGCGCTACCGCCGCATCCGACAGCTTGCCCGCGATCAGGCCCTTGATGAACTTCTCCCGCACCTCGCGGGCGGCCTGCTCCAGCTTGTTCTTCTGCCCCACCTCGTAGGCGGACAGCTCCGGCTTCCTGCCGGACGCCGGGCTGGAGATGCCGTTGCTGCCGGTCGTGAAGGAGGCGGCGTCGGACTGGGCCTGGGCCTGGGGCTGGGAGTCGCGCACCTGGTGCCTGTTCGCCTCCCAGTCGGCGCACAGGAAGACGGCCGTGACCTCGTCGGAGCGGAGGATGGCGAACGCCCGGCCGGGGCAGGTCGCGTTGTGCTGCTCCTCCTCGACCGGCTGGCCTTCGGTGTCGAGCAGGTCGGACAGTCGGCGGTGCTTGTCGCCCGGGGTGGTGTAGGAGCGGGGGAGTTCCGCCATCCCGGCCGCCGTCAGCTTCTCGCGCAGCGCGTCGGTCTCGGCGATCTCCTGCTTCTCCTGGCGCAGTTGGGCCATCGCGTGCTCCCAGTTGCCGTTGCCCTTGCCGTCGGCCCAGGCGTCGTCCTCGCGGGCGTCGGCCAGCTTCTCCAGCGCTCCGGGCACGTCCTGGACCTCGCCCAGGTCCAGCAACTGCTGGAGGTCGAACTCGTACTCCTCGCTCGCCTGCTGCTGGACCTCCTTGTCCATCGACGCGGCGCGCTGCGCGGCGTGGACCTCGTCCACCGTCAGGCCCGCCGAACGCGCGACGCGCTTCAGTGCCCGCTTGCTCAGTCCCGGCAGCTCCAGCTTCGCGGCGGCGAGCATGGTGTCCCGCGCTGTCATCTTGCGCCGCAGGAGGTTCTCCTGGATCGACTTGGCGACGGCGCGGGCGATGACCTCCGGCCCCTGGCCCACCAGGTCGTGCCGGATCATGCAGGGGATGGCCATGACGTCGTCCGGGCGGCCCTCCTCGACGCACTTGCGCGCGACCTCCTGGGCGCTGAGCATCCGGATCTGGCCGGCGAGTACGCCGAAGTTGCCGTCCTCCTGGGGGCGCACGATCAGCGCGACCTCGACGCTGTCCTGTTCGACGGACTCCAGCATCGCCTGGTCCGGCTCCGTGTCCTCGGTGCGCACGTTGCAGGGGTCGAGGACCAGCTTGCGCGGGTCGAGGTAGCGGAACTCGCCGATGTCGCGAAACCGCAGGCCGTCCGCCGTGCGGGTCTCGGGAGCGGTGATGCTCATGGTGAAGCCTTTCCACGGTTCGATTCAGACCGGGAGCCGCCCGGCCTTACGAGAAAAACTATACCGCAAAGCTATCATGATTGCTAGTAGGGTCCGCCTCCTTGGTTCGTGTCGAGCCCCGGCCCGCCCTCAGGCGATCCGGTGCGCCTGGCGACCTGGCTCGTCTGCTGAAAACTGACCACCTGGGCACTTGGGGTCGTGTTTCAGCAGGTCAGCGGCGGGATTGGCCGCAGGCTAGGCTGAACGGGCGTGTAGCCGAGCAGGGAGGGGCCTGAAAATGGAAGACATGAGCGAGATGGACGATCTGCGCGCGCGGCTGGCAGCGGTGGAGGCGGAACTCGACCGCCTCCGGGAGGAGTCCGCGGCCACGCGCACGATGGCGGCGATGGCCGACCGTGACAGCGCCGAGGTGCGCAGCTCCCTGCGCGGGCACACACAGGTGCTGAACGCGATCCGCGAGGATCAGCTGGAGCAGCGCCGGGCTACGGCGCAGCTGGCCGAGGCGGTGGGTGTGCTGGTGGCGGGGCAGGGCGAGCAGACGCGAGTCCTCGCGGAGCATGGCGCGGCGTTGGCCGAGCACACCAGGATCCTGGAGAGCCAGGGCAGGGCCCTGGAGGCGCAGGGCAAGGCCCTGGAGGGTGTGCTGGCTGGGCAGGCCGCGATCCTGGAGGAGCTGCGCCGCCAGGGCGGGAAGTAGCAGGAGGCGTTGGTGAAGAGGCCGGCCCCGCGTACTGGGCTGGCCTCTTTACTGTCCGGGGGCGAGAAGGTGCTGGCGGGTGGTGACGAGGTCCCGCCACCTGGTCCGCACGGTCTCCTCGCTATCGAGCCAGCAGACGCCGGAGGGGGCGTCAGGGCGCTGGCCGGCCATGTGGTGGGCGATGTCGGTGTAGTAGGCGTAGTCGCCGGCGCGGGCGAGGTCGCGCAGCCGGGCCTGGACGGCGGCGAGGGCCGCGTCGTCGCCGCGGACGGCGTGGTGGAAGGCGGCGGCGAGTTCGAGGGCGGCCTGGGCGGCGACGATGCCGGCGGTGCGGGCCTCGGTGCGTAGGACCTCAAGTTGGTCGTCGACGTCGTCGCGGCCGGCGTCGCGGACGAGGGCGGCCGTTTGGACGGTCAGGGTGGTGGCCCGCAGGTCGAGCCCGGTCAGGAGCTGTTTGGCGAGGTCGATCTCGTCGTCGGCCGCCTGGGGGTCGGTGAAGGCGAGGGTGAAGGCGCGCTGGGCCTGGGAGGTGGCGCGCTCGCCGGCGACACCGTGCTGCTCGGCCTGGGTGCGGGCGGCCAAGTAAGCGTCGGCGGCGCGCCGCATGTCGGCGTGGGGCCACAAGATGTCGCCTTCGACGCGGTGCTGGCGTCCCTTCCATCCGAGGCCCTGCGCGGCGGCTTGGGCGGCGGGGAAGTCGCCGGCGAGACGGGCGAGGTGGACCAGGCCGCGCCGGGCAGCCGGGGCAAGCCGGCCGCCGCCGTCGGCGACGAGCTGCATACCGTGCCGAGAGCCGGCACGGTGCCCGAGGTCGCGCTGCGCCTTGGCGAGGTAGTAGACGGCGAGGTGGTGGAGGTCCTCGGGAAGCAGGTGGGTGTCGACGACGGCGGCCAGGCGCTGGACGGTGCGGGCGCGGTGTTCGTGCTGGCGGCGGGCGAGGGCGTTGAGGGTCTCGACCAGGGCGTCGGCGGCCGTCGCGAGTGACTGCCCGCCGTTGCGGTCTTCGCCGGTGCCGGTCGAGCGCAGGACGAGGGGTTCCCACACGGAGTCGGACACGTACGCCCACGCTGCCTCCGAGAGCCATCCGAGGTCGAGGCGGTGGTCGCGGGCGAGGGTGAGGCCCTGGCGCAGGCAGGCGACCAGGAGGCGCCGGCCACGGTCCGGGGCGTCGGTCCACTGGTCGCCGAGCGCATCGAAGGCCCGGGCGGCGGCGCGGGCCCAGTCCTGGTCGGACCAGCGGTCGTCGGTGTGGTCGTCGGCCCGGCGGATGGTGGAGCGCACCACGCCGTGCAGGTGGTAGGGCCACAGGGCGAGCTGGTTCTCGCGGACGAAGGGCCGCTCGGCCAGGCGCAGGGCCGCGGCCTGGTGGGTCATGCCGGCCGTGGCGGTGGCGAGCGCGATGTCGAAGGCGTCCAGCAGGGACACGGCGCGCAGGACGTGCCGCTCGTCGGGGGTGAGGTCCTGGAGGGTGCGGGCAATGAGGGCCGGGAAGTCGTGGTCGAAGTCGGCCGCCTCGGGGGTGCGGGTGCGGCGGATCTCCAGGAACCGCATCACGGCGAGGTCGAGGAACAGCGGCAGGCCGTGGGAGCGGGCGGCAATGACCTCGCGCAGATCATCGCCGATGAGGGGCCGGCCGTCGGCGGTGAGACGGCGGGCAAGGTAGTCGTCACAGTCCTCGGGGCTGAAGTCGCCGATCAGGACCTGCCGGTCGGCTGCCGTCCCCGAGCTGACCGATGCGGTGGGGGCAGCCCCGCAGGCGGCGGGGATGTGGGCGGCCAGCTGCGGCCAGGCGGCGGGCCCGGTGTAGTCGAGCTGCCCCTGCAGCGCGTCGTCGGCCCACTGGAGGCGGGAGCGGCCGGTGATGACGAAAAGGGCGTTAGGCAGGAGCCACACCGTACGCTGGATCAGGCGTTCCAGGTCGCGGTTGGTGCGGTCGCCGGTGTCCTCAAAGGTGTCCAGCAGCACCACCGGCACGACGGCCGCCTTCGCGGGCAGCCGGTCGATCTCGTACGCGAGCAGGTGCGGGTAGAAGGAGAGCGCGTCCAGGTCCGGCTCCGCCTCCAGCAGGTCCGCGAGCCGCGGACAGCCGGCCAGGGCGCGGGCAGTGGTCCGGCGCTCGCGCACCGCCCGGACGACAGCGGTGGTGACCTGCCCGACTGCGGAGCCGACCACGCCCGGCAGAGCGAATTCCTCGGCGGCCTTCGACAGCGCCCCCTGCAGCTGGCCGGGCAGCACCTTCGCGAAGCGGCTCACCAGCCCGGCGCGGCGCAGGTACTCCTCCAGGCTCTCGCCGGGGTGGTTGTGCTCCCAGTACCGGATGAGCGCGAGGTCGAACGCCGGCAGGGCACGGTCCAGGCCAGCGAGCGTCAGGCGCAGGGTGAGGACGAGGCGTTCGAAGTCCATCCCGGCGGAGCGGGCGAGGTCGACGCGCACCGGCAGCAGCCGGGGCGTGGCGGGCCAGGTGGGCTCACCCCACTGCGCGGGCCGGGACTCGGCCGCGGCGAGTGCGGCCTCCAGCTTCCGCGACAAGGTGGTCTTGCCGACGCCGCCGATGCCGTGGAAGACGAGCACGTTGCGTCGTGCCGTCTCCAGGTCCTGGACGTCGAAACCGTCAGCGGCCACGTGGGCCAGGTGCTCGGCGATCGCGGTTGTGACCTGCGCCCACTGGCCTCCCCGGTTGGTGAACGCCTCATCGGTCCCCAGGCTCCGGTCGTTCGAACCGAACAGCGCCCGCAGATCCCGCCCCGCCATCGACGACTCCCCCTCCGCACAGATCTGACCAAGCATCAACCTACGCCCTCGCAGGCGAAGACGGCCCGGACCTGGCGGATTCGGCCGGGGACCGTAGGCTCCGACATGTCAGGACAGCCCTGGCCTGCGGAAATTTCCAGAAACGAGGCGGTTCCCCGTGCACGACCCCGAACTTCCCGACCACCCCCCAACCGGCGCTGGTCCCGACTGGTCAGACAGCACTGGGGACGACAGCGCCCTCGGCCGCGTCGCGGAGAAGATCGAGCAGGCCGCGGCCTGGTACACCGAGCAGATCCACGCCGAACGCCGGCGACCGGCCCCCGACCCCGACCGCGTCGAGCAGCTGCTGGCCGAACGTGCCGCCTGCACCACAGCGCTGCGCGACCTTCCGGAGGCGACCGCGCAGGAGCTGGAGCGGATCGAGGCCCTCTACGACGCCAGGCTCAACGAGATCACCGGGGCGTAGGAGCGCCGCGCCGGGAGGGCCGCAGGCGGGGCGAAGGCGAGCCGGCCGGGCTGGAGCGCGGGCGGCAGCAGAGGCCATGCCAGCCGGGTGATCGCGTCGATCTCTCGCCGGTACTGCGGCAGCGCCATACGCAGCTCGCGCTGCCGGGCGAGGAACTGGCGGGCCTCCTGCTCGGTGTAGAGCCGCGCCTGTCCCGCCCGGGCAGCGAGTGCGGCGCCGGCCGGACCGGCCCACCGGCCGTCGGCGCCGAGCGTGTTGCGGAAGACGGCGGTGCCGTCGCGCCTCACCACGCTGAGATGGTCCACCAGGCGCCGCTCCTCGACGGCCTGCACGCAGTCCAGCACCGCCGCCAGGCACCGGTCGTGCCCGGCGGCGGTGGTGAACCGGCCCAGGCGGGTGCCGCCCCGGCTGACCTCGGCGTAGCGAAGAGCGGTGCCCTGGCGGCTGTCGGCCGCGCGCACGTCCAGCACCAGCAACTCGACGCGGGACCCGGCCCTGCGCCACGCGGCGGCGTCGTCGAGGAAAGCGGCCGCGCTGCCGGGGGCGATCTCGATCACCGCGTCCGCGCCCCGCTCCCGCACGTACGCCTCGGCCCGGGCCTGCCACGCCTTGTAGTCCGCGCGGATCCGGGCGGAGGCGGTACGCGGATGCTCGCGCAGCAGCCGAAAGTAGTCCGGGTGGGCCGCCTTGAACAGCTCGCCCGAGATCCACACCGGCCGCCGAGCGCGCAGCGCGCGGCGCACCATCATCGTCGCCTGGGATTTGCCCGCGCCGGGTGCCCCCATGACGTACACGACGACGGGCCGCTCCTGCGCCACGATCTCGCCGAGGTCCGGGACGATCAGGTTCTGGAAGGTCCACTCGTGTTCGTCGGCGGACAGCCGGTGGTAGTCGACGCCGGGCGGCCCGTCGATCGGCTGGGCGGTGCGCCGCACCGGCTCGGCCAGCGCGGCGCACCGCTCCGCGTCCCGCACCACCGCCAGCACCTGGTCAGCTGGCAGCCGGCTCTCCGCCCTCACCAACGCGCGCTCGGCGGAGGCCAGAGACCGGCGGAAAGACGAGGTCTCCACCGCGCCCCACCATCTAGCCCGCTCGGCCTCCACCGCCCGCGCCGCGCCGCGCGGCCGCACCCACGCCCCGTCGACGAGCTCGTTGCCGTACAGGAACTCCAGGCCGCGCCGCACCACCGTGACGCGGTCCACCAAGTGCTCGGACTCCAGCACATCCAGAGTGCGGGCCAGCTGCCGGGCGCACTCGTCATGGTTGGCCCACGACACGTACCGCCCGGCCCCCTCCCCATCGCCAAGGTAGCGCTCCAGCACGCCCAGCTGACTCCACGCCAGGGCGCACGCCACAGCGACGACCTCGATCCGGTGCCCGGCCGCCCGGTAGGCCATTGCCTGTGTCCGGGCCTCGTCCGCATTCGCGAGCGCGGTCTCCACCAGCGCGTCCAGACGCTGGGCGCGCACATGCTCCTCCATGGCGGCCTGCCAGCGGCGGGTATCCGGCCGGACGCGGACACCCGCGGTCCGCACGTCCTTCGCCAGCAACGCCTCGTAGTGCCGGTGTGCGGCCTTGTAAAGGTCGGCGCCGACACGCACGGCACCGCCACGCAGGCCAAGGACCGGCAGCAGCAGATCGCCGAGGGTGCTCTTCCCGCCGCCGGGAGGGCCAGCCACGAGCAACACCACCGGCTCCTCCTGCGGCACCGCACCTCGGGTCCACGTCGGCAGGATCACCTGGTCCAAGACCTGGCTACTGTCGCCGTCCGACAGGACCACGGGGAGGACCTCCCGCTGCTTGCGCACTACCGCTCCGATCGTCTTGCTTATCGCCGTCGGCGCGGGGGTGGGCGTGGACAAGGAGGCCTCCTAGCCTGGTTCGATGCCGCCGGTAGCCATCCGGCCTGACATGAAAAATAATACCGCGAAGGGCGCATAGAAGCAAATGGGGGAGCACTACCAGAGCGACTGTGACTGGACAGCGCACTCTGCGAATGGACACCGAATCCTGCGAGCCAGGACGCGTCGGGAGATTGAACCCGCACGACCTGGGGCTGTGCGCCTGGCCGGGCGCACAGGGGCCTCTGCCTCGCAGGATTCGATGACCGACCACCCGCCAACAACCGTGTCCGGAAGCGATGCGGCCTGCTGATTCGGGCGGTGAGCCCGCAAACTGACCTGCCCGGTCATACCTGCCCCGTCGCGCCCAAGCAGGGCATCACCACGCCCGCGCTGCGCCTCCGCCGGGCCCGGCGCGCTCACCCGCTGCCGAAGCCGTCCTCGAACAGCAACGACAGCTGCTCGTCGCCGCGCTCCTCCTTGTCCCCATGCTTCAGCGCGAACTCCAGCGCCTCCTCCTCGGTGGCGAAGCTGAACCGTCGGACCGCCTTCTCCAGCTCGTCCAGGAGGCCGCGGCGCACCCCGCGCGCCCGGAAGCTGCGTTCGATCCCCAGCATGGTCCGCAGGCCTTCGTACATCCGCCGGTCCTCGCCACAGACCTCGGCCAGGATGTCCAGCGAGTCGGCCGGCAGCGTCATCAGGTCCTGCGCCGTAGGCCCGGGCCACGGCTCCCCGGTGACCTCCTGCCAGATACCGGGAAGCAGGTCCTCGACCTCGTGCTTGTCGAACACCCAGATCCGCCGGATCTCCTCCAGCTCGGCCATGGAGACCAGCTCGATCCCGCGCAGCCCCTCGGGGGCGCGCCGGCGCACCTGCTGCTGCGCCGTCAGCAGCTGGCGCAACCACTCGGCACGGGCCTGCTGGGTGTAGAGGCCGTGGACGAGTCGGCCGCGGTGGACGGTGAGCGACCCGTTGGCCCGCTGGAACTCGCGCAGGTGCCGGTCGTCGTCGACGTCCAGGGCGTCGCGCAGCCTGAGCAGGGGGTGCATCCAGTCGTTGGCGTCGTCGTTGACGATCATGGCGGTCATCGACTTGTCGGCGCTCACCAGCGTGCAGGTCCAGCACCCGAACCGGCTGTCGCCGCAGGAAGGCGTGCTGGTGTCCACGACCAGCGGGCACTCCGCGTCGGGGGAGGCGCCCTGGTAGAGGGCGAGCAGTTCCTTGGCTGAGCGGCCCCACGGCAGCTTGTCCAGCATCATCAGGACCTCCCAGACGTCGTCGTTGGTGAGGTGCTCGATCGGCGTGTACACCAGGGAGTTCGGCAGGCCGGCGTTCGGCGAGAGGCGGTCGCGCACGCGGTCCTTCTCGTGCCGGGCCATCGTGCGGGCCCGGGCGGCCGACTCGGCCTTGCGGGTGCCGAGCAGCAGGATCGCCTGGCCGTGGTGGGAGACGACGTCGCGGATGAACTTCCCCGAGGGCTTGATCTTGAGACGCTCGGTGCACCACCGGAACTTGGGCCTCGGTGCCGCGTAGCCGCGGCCGATCAGGCACACCCAGAAGCTGTCCTTCAGCTCGGGGGTGAGCCGGTGCACTTCGAGCGGAAGGCTCTGCTCGGCCGCGGCGGCGCGCATCGCCTCCAGGTGGCCGCCGACCCAGGAGGAGACGACGGGGTTCTCCACCAGCGTGTCCGTGCTGATCACGTAGATCCGCTTGTGGCGCTGCTCGGGCGGGAGGCCGGCGATCGCGCGCCACACCAGCAGAAGGACCAGGGTCGAGTCCTTCCCGCCCGAGTAGCCCACCACCCAGGGCACCTGGTCCTCGGTGTACAGGGCGCGGATCTCCTCCAGGAGCTCCTTCAGCGCGGTCCAGAAGTTGCGGTCGCCGCGCCAGGAGCGGCGGGTGGGCGCGAGCCCGGGGATCAATACCTGGTTCAACGTCTGCTCCAAGAAGGATGGGGCGGTCGGCGGCGCGGGGTGCCGGACCCGGGGCGGCGGGCCGCGCACCGCCGGCGGGCGGCGGTGCGCGGCCGCAGGTCACACGACGGCCGGGGCCGCGCTCAGCAGGCGCAGCGCCGCCGCCGCGTCCGGGATCCGCAGCTGGGGCAGGTCGACGTCCGCAACCTGGTGGGGGTAGAGCTTGATCGTCCGGTGCAGGCCGTTCGCAGAGTCCGGAAGGCTGAGGATCAGTCGGTCCCCGGGGCGAGGGTGCGCTGTCCCGATCGAGGTGAGTTCAGTGGTGACGCGACCCGTAGCGGTCGGAAACTCGATCACCTCGGCCGCCAGGGCCGCGCGGGCGAGCCGGTCGGCGTCCGACACCGCCACGCCCAGCGCCATGACGCTGACGTGCATCGGGCAGGAAACCAGGACCGCGACCATGCCGCCGCCTGGCAGGGTTCGGCCAGAGGCACGCTGTCGCTCTCCGTCCCACTCCAGGTCTCCACCGTCTACGTTGCGGTGGTAGTCGTGATTGGGCCGCTTCCCTGCTGGGCTGTCGACGCCGCCCACGACCTGTTGCCGCGGACATCGGTACGCCATGATGTGGCGACACGTCATCCGCTGAGGGGTCAGCATCATGGGCATTGTTCACGGGCTAGCTTTCACCTGATGTATCGGCTTCCCTCTCCAGCGCGCTAACTGCGACCACGGTGGACCATGATGTGCCACCGAGAAGCAAAAAAGGAGATTTGATGCCAAGAAAGACAGGCGCAATCCGTCGGGGCGAGCGCGTGGAAGTAAATTCAACGGCTTCCGCCTTGGGTGCCGTCTTGGGCTTTTCCATATTTATCGTGATGCCGTTTGTCAATGGCTTGTCGAGCGACATGGTATGGAAGGTTCTGGCAGGCGTCTTCTGTATAGCTTGGATATGGGACGGTCGCTTGAGAAGCCGCTTGGCCAGGGCATGGAACCATCGGGTGGACGTCGATCAAGCTGCTTCACAGTTCGGAGGCCCCGCGGCCCCGGCCTGCATCAACCGCGCAAACGGTGTCTGTGTTACGGGGATGGCGGTCCCCACATCCACTGGCGGCCTCGTTTTCATTGGTGATGAGGGATACAAGCATCAATTCCCTCCCGGCGAGATTGTCTCCCTTGACCGCAGTCTCCCATACCATCGCTTCCTGGTCCTGACGAGTAGCTCACTCAATCCGGAGGTCTTGATCAGTCCTGAAATATGGGGTGTCTCCGCCTGGTCGCGCTTGAGGAGCCCCCATTAACACGCTTGATCAAATCGGCCAAATTCCGACTCGGCAACTCAGTCCGGCGGTTGATCACTCGCTGCCTTGCGACTTCTGACAGCGGCCATCGACGAGGGAGCGGCGTCACCGCAAAGCATCGGGCCGAGTTCAGCTGCCACTCGGACGGGGGCGCCGATGACCGAGCGGCTGGCCAACTATCAGCGGCTGCAGGGGCCACGAACGCCCTGGCCCGACTCTCGGGCCACCGGCCTCGTGGCGCGGTGCCGGTGCCGGGCATCCGCCCGGACGGCGCCGCCGGCACTCGACCGCTGCGCCCGCTCGCCGGGTCAGGACGGTTCGGCGGCGGGCCGGAGGGCCGTCGCCAGGGCTGTGCGCTCCTCGTGTCCGAGCAGGATGGCCACCGGTAGGCCGGCGGTGGAGCGGGCGCAGATGACCGTCTCGTCCAGGGGGTCCCGTGGGTCGGGGTCGGCCACAAGGCCGTCCCAGCGGACGACGACCGGTCCGGCGGTGGCCGGTTCCTGCGGCCGGCGCGGGTCGGCCGCGAGACCGCTTCGCGCCGACCTGAGAAACTCCTCCGCGTCGACGGAGATGCCTTTGCGCTCGGCGTACTCGGCGGCGAACTCGATGTCGAGCAGCGCCGACCAGTGAGCCGAGGCGGCGGCCGCCCGGTTCGCCAGCTCGGCCAGGAGCAGCGCGCGGTCCTCCTTGATGAGGCCGAGGACGGTCGCGAGCGCTGCCTCGGGAGTAGCCGCGCCGATCGCCGCGCGCACCAGCTCGGCGAAGTCGGGGTCATGCATGGTGATTGCCTTCGGTGTCGGAGGGGGTGGGCCGGGGCGCGCCGGTCGGCGCGCCCCGGGCTGGAGCTAGAACCAGGGGAGCGGGCTGAGACCGGTCGGGATGTGGTCCGTCACGTCCCAGGTGTGGCCCGGCTCGCACTCGGGGTCCGTCCCGCTATACACCGTCACCTTCCGGACCGAGCCCCTGGTGGCCGAGGAGTACGTGGGCTCACTAACCCACCTGACGTCCACCCAGAACTGGCGCTCGGTGTGGTCGCGCAGCTCGCCCATGAGCATCCGGGCGATCTGCTCCCCGCTCGCCTCGTCCAGCGGGACATACTCGCCGTTGCCGCACTCGGTGCAGCCGCATCTGGGCGGGTCGATCGCGATCTTGCGGTCCGGGCCGATCGCGATCTCGGGGTCCGTCATGACAGGTTCCCTTCCAGGTTCGATGCGGTCCGGTAGCCAACCGGACCTTCTAGACCAATAATACCGTAAAGTATGCACGATTTCGAGTGCTGGGCACCCCTTGCGGCGGCGGGGCTACTGGTAGGGGATGAGCGAGAGGAACGCACCGCCCGGCCCGGCCCAGGCGCCCCGGCCGGACCATGCGACCCGGACGGCCCCGGCGTCGTCGAGCCAGACGTGCGAGCCGTGCTGATGGTGGCGCAGCACCGTCCCGAGCGCGTGCTCCCGGTCCCAGACCACGGGGCGGCCGGTCTCGTACTCGTCCGTGCCGGGGTGCCGGGCGTGGGCGTAGCCCGTGTCGTATGAACTGGCCGCCAGGTGCGCCGCGATGGCCGCAGCGGTGGTGGCCGGAGGCGCCAGTGTCGCGGCCACCAGCTCCCAGGCCCGGGCGAGGCTGACGTGCTCGGTGCAGAACTGCAGGAAGGTCTCGTGCGCGTCCTGCTGCTCCGTCAGTGCGGCCGCGAGCCGCTGCTCGGCGCGGATGCGCAGGTCCTCGCGGCCCGCGCTGTCCCACCGTGCCACCTGGTTCTGGTGGCGCCCGACGGCGGAGTCCGCCTCGCAGCGACGCTTCCAGGCGGCGGTCCTCCTCATCAGGGACGTGTCGAGGGCGCTGCTGAGCACGGGCAGCAGGGCGGCGGTGGTGCTGACGTTCACGGATTCCTCGCAAGGGGCGGGATGTGGACGGGGCAGGCGGCGCCGGGCCGCCCCATGGCGGCCCGGCAGAGGGGTGATCAGCGGCGCGCGACCCAGCCGAGCCGGTCGGTGATGGCCTGGGCGATGACCTCGGCCTCCTTGTCCGGCGTCAGGCCGGTGGTGCGCACCAGGTCGATGGTGTGCGGCTCGCCGGAGCCGCTGTAGCCCGTGGCGACCCACCAGCCGCTGGGGAGCTGGCCGTTCAGGCGGATGCGGTGGGCCACGACCGGGGACGGGCCCGCCGGGATCGCCCTGGTGGGGCGCCAGGATCCGCCGAGCAGTTCGGCCACGCGCAGCGCGGTGGCCTGGTAGGCGGTTGCGGCCGACACGACGTTGACCGCCGGTGCGGGAGTGGGCGTGCTGATGGGTGCGGACAAGGGGGCCTCCCAGCCTGGTTCGATGTAGCCCGGTAGCCACCCGGGCTGACGTAAGAAACAATACCGGAAACCATGCATGATGGCAAGTGTGAGTGTGCCCGAGGGTGGCCGGCTAGCCGGGCACGGCCACGGTGAGGACGTCGCCCTCCTGGGGCTGCGCCGTGGATGCGAGCAGGCACAGGGTCTCGTCCAGGTGCTCGGACAGGTCCTCGGTGAGCCGCGAGCCGTCGCTGAGGACGACCGTCGCCGCCTCCGGGTGCCACCAGTGCCCGTCGTCCCACTCCGTGGTGGTGAACTCCACGGCGGTGATGCGCAGGCCACCGGGGTCGGCCCCGTCGTACATCCACCCGAGGGCTTCCCGCAGGCCCTGGTGCAGGGCCAGCATGTGCCGCTGGTCGAGCTCCTCGCGCAGCCTGCGCCGCAGCTCGTACAGGGTGTCCTCCGTGGCGGCGGCCAGGGCGCCTGCCAGGCCGGCGTGCTCGGCCAGGTCGTGGAGGTCGATCGTCGTATTGCTGGGCAAGTGCATCTCCGTGTTGATGGGTCGGTGCGGGGGAGGGGACCGGCTCCTCGTGCCGGGTGCCGGCGGTGTCGCTGGGCTGCCCCGTCCGGCCCCGACCCGGGCAGGGCGTGGCCGGACGGGGCGGGGGCTGGACGGTGGGTCAGTCGCTGGCGGCGGCGCTCTGCTGGGTGATGACGACGCTTAGTGGTCCGCTCCTGAAGTCCTTCGGGGGTTGACCGCGGGGGCGGTGGTGGGCGGTCTTCTGAGTCAGGTGCTGGCTGCGGTGAAGTGGAGCCGGCAGACGCAGTCGAGGGCCTCGTCGGGGCTGCCGCTGTTGCCGCCGTTGGGCAGGACGGCGTCCTCGTAGCGGTCGGCGGCGGCGGAGTAGGGGGCGAAGCCCCAGCGGCTTGCGGTGCCGAGGTAGCGCAAGCGCATCAGCTTGACGTTCTCGCCGCCGGGGAGTTCGCCTGCCACGTAGGCGAACGCGCCCCAATGGCGGACGTTCAATGTCGCCAGCTGGGGCCAGGCCGCGCGAGCCCGCAAGGCCAGCTGCTGTTCGAGGGAGAGGCGGACGTACTCCGTGGGCGTGGTGGGCACGGGGCCATCCTGCCGCAGTGCCGGACGGGCCGTCGCGGCACAATGCGGGCACAGTGATCCACTACTACTGATGGGCGTGCCCGCCTTGCCAGTTGCCGCTGCCCGCGTGATAGCCCCGACCGCCTGCGAACGCGCCCGGTTGAAGAAGATGGCCTACGGACACAAGACCGAGCACCGGCTCCGGATGCGCGCCCAGGTCGTCCTGCACGCGGCCCGTGGTCGCTCCAACGCACTGATAGCCCGCGAGATGGGCCTGCACCTGGACACCGTTCGGACCTGGCGGGGCCGGTTCGCCGAACACGGACTGCCCGGTCTGGCCGACCGCAAGCGGTGCGGGCGCCCGGCCTCCTTCACAGCGCTGCAGACCGCCCAGGTCAAAGCGCTGGCCTGCCAGTTACCCGCCGAGACCGGCACACCGCTGTCGCGCTGGTCCTGCCCGGAACTGGCGCGCGAGGTCGCCGCCCGGGCCATCGCCGGCACGATCTCCGCATCCACCGTGCGGCGCTGGCTCAAGCAGGACGCGATCAAGCCCTGGCAGTACCGCACCTGGATCTTCATCACCGACCCCGACTTCCGCCCCCGGGCCGAGCGCGTGCTGGACCTGTACGCCCGCACCTGGGACGGCCAGAGGCTCGGCGCGGACGAGTACGTGATCAGCGCCGACGAGAAGACCTCCATCCAGGCCCGCTGCCGCTGCCACCCCACCCTCGCCCCCGGCCAGGCCAGGGCGATGCGCGTCAACCACACCTACGGCCGCGGCGGCGCACTGGCCTACCTGGCCGCCTACGACATCCACCACGCCCGCGTGTTCGGCCGCTGCGAGGCCAAGACCGGCATCGATCCGTTCATGGCCCTGGTCTCCCAAGTCATGGGCCAAGAGCCCTACGCCAGCGCGAAGCGCGTGTTCTGGGTCGTGGACAACGGCTCCTCACACCGGGGCAAGAAGGCCGCCGACCGGCTGACCGCCGCCTTCCCCAACGCCGTACTGGTCCATACCCCGGTGCACGCCTCCTGGCTGAACCAGGTGGAGATCTACTTCTCCGTCGTGCAACGCAAGGTCGTCCAACCCAACGACTTCACCGACCTTGCCCAGGTCAGGGAACGGCTCCGAGCATTCGAGAACCGCTACAACGCCACAGCACAGCCGTTCCAGTGGAAGTTCACCACCTCCGACCTGGACGATCTGCTGGCCAGGCTCGACCGGCACGCCGCCGATCACCCAGAAGAATCCTGGGTCACCCTGGCAGCTTGATCAACCCCCGAAGGACTTCAGGAGCGGACCACTTAGTCGCTCGATGAGGTCCCAGGCGTCGCGCTCGAACTCGCGCTTGGCGTCATCCAGGGTGGAGGCGTCCTCCGGTTCCCGGCCGGCGGGCAGGCCCATGTCCTCCAGCGCCGTGCGGCGCTCGGTGGTCCACTGGTCCGTCAGCTGGACGGCCTCCAGCCCGATGGCGGCCAGTCGCCCGTGCGCCGGCCGCTCCGCGACCGGCCGCACTTGTTCGAACTCCGCCACGAAGTCGGCGAGGTAGAGGTCGTGGCCCTCGCGCCGGCTGTCCTCGGCCGTCTCGCGGGCGGCCCGGACGAAGGCCTCCGCCTGGTCCAGGCGGTCCATCAGGTCGGCCACGGAGGCGCGCAGGCGGTCGATCTCCGACAGGTAGGCCGGATCGGGGTCGGGCCGCCGGGGGTGGCGGACCGGCTTCCAGCCGAACTCCGCGACTCGGGCGGCCTGGCGCAGCATGTAGGCGTCACGGCGGACGTCGGCCCACTCCGGGTAGCGGGCCTCGTAGTGGTCCGCCATGGTCGTCAGATCGCGGGCGATCTCGGACCGGATCGCCGTCTCGATGCCGGTGGCGGGGTCGTCGTGGTGCATGGTCTTCTCCAGATCGGTGTGTCGGCCGCCGGCTCGGGCCGGGGCGGGAAGGGCGGTCGGTGAGGTTCGGGGTCAGCAGCCGTGGAAGGCGGCGTCCCGGATGAGTCCGGCGGCCTCCTCGGCGGTGCGCCCCTCGGCCTCGCCCCAGTGCCGGATGACCGTCCGGCGGTACTCCTCCTCGCTCACGCCGAGCGGCGCGTACAGGTCCTGCGTGATCGGCTCGCCCGACAGGTGGTCCGACAGCAGGCGCAGGGCCTCCATGAACTCCGCCGGGTGGTGCGCCCGCCGGTGCCCGTGCCGACCGGGTCGCTGCGCGCGCAGCGTCCGGCCCCGGGCCGCCCGCTGTGCGCGGTCGAAGGCGGACAGGACCGAGCACGGTTCGGTGCGGCCGTGGGTCGCGGGCAGCCGGCTCGCTCGCTCGGTGTCGGGGGTTGTAGCCCCCTGCTGGAGGCCGACCTGCTCGATGTGGCGGGCCGTCAGTTCCATCACGATCTGGGGGCGGGTCATCCTGCGCGGCATGGTGGTGTCCTCCGGTGTCTTCACGTGGTCCGACTGGCCCGGTAGCCACCCGGGCTTGCGAGATAAACAATACCGCAAAGCTTGCATGATCTCAATGGGGTCGGCCACCCGGGTCCTGCCGGCCTCAGGGGCCGACAAGACCCACGGGAGTTCGCAGCTGCGGCGGGGCAGGGCAGGGCCCCGGAAAGCGTCCGGGGCCCCGGGGCCGCCGGGCTACGCCGGAACCGGTCCGGCCTCCCCGACCGGCCGCCCGGGCCCGCCCACCAGGTGCCCGGGCGCGGCTGCGGCGCCCTCGAAGGTCTCGGCGGCCATCACGGCCATCACGTCGGTGATCGTCGGCCGGACCTTCCCGCCCCGGGGACCGGAGCGTCGGTCGGCCCAGACCGCCGTGCTGTGCGCCTTGCTGACGCCGTACCGCCCGCCCGCCGCGCTCCACACCAGGTGGAACGCCCACCGGCCCTGCTCCGTGGTCCCGCCGATGGCCACCTGCAAGACCGACCAACCGGACTCACCGGCAGTCCAGCAGGCCATCCGCCACCCGTTGCGCGCGGCCGTCGACCAGAGCTCGCCCACCGCCGGTGGAAGGGCGTGGGCCGGACGCCACTCCTCGCCGGGGGCGAGCGGGGGCAGCGTTCCGGCGGCGGCCCGCTCGCGCCCCGCCTGCCGCTCCCTTCGCAACCGCTGCTCGGCCAAGACCTGCTCCTGCGCCTGCCGGGCCTCGGCCGCCCGGGCCTCCGCCTCTTCCCGCAAGCGCTCGGCAACGGCGACCTGCCGGGCCCGGTCGGCCTCCGCCTCCTCCCGGCCCGCCTCGGACAGCCGTCCCGCCGTCACCTCGTGCTCCGCGCCTTCGGCGAACCCGTCCACCAGGAAGACCCCCTGGCCGCAGTAGCACCGCATCCGGGCCGCGTACCGGCCCGCAGCCACGGACCCGTCTCCTTCGGAGGGCTCGACCCACACGTCGTCGCCCCGGGCGAACCGCTCACGCCCGTCCTGCTCGCGCCCACGCTCCTCGGCCTCCAGCCGCGCCAGGACATCGCGCTGCGCCTGGCGGGCCGCCACCTCGCCTGCGCCGCCCGCCAGCTCGGCCTCGTAGACCTCGTGCGCCGCCCGGTACCGCCGGGCGCGCGCGGCCTCCAGCTCCTCGCGCACGGCGGCATGAGCCGCCTGCCGCAACCGAAGCCCGTGATCGACCAGCAGCAGCGTGCGCAACCGCCCGGCCTCCGCCGCGGCCACGCCCCGGCCCCACGGCTCCAGCGCGGCCAGGTTCTCCCGCAGCTCCAGCGAGAGCCAGGCATCCCGCGTGCCGCCGACCAGCAGCGTCCAGACCCTCGCTGCGGCCTGGGGCCCCTCACCGATCCGGCGCGACGCCCCCGGCGCGTACAGGGAAGCGCCGTGCCGTGCCGCCGCCTCCAGCAGTTCCGCCCGCTGCGCCTGGCCGACGCGCTCATCGGCGCGCAGCTGCGCGGCGGCCACCGCGCCCAGGGCGAACACCGCCAGGTAGGTGTCCTTCTCACACGCGGCGCCGGCCAGCGTCTCGGCGTGGGTGGGTTCCCCGGCGCAGCAGGCGTCCCACCCCTGGGCGAACGTCATCCCCGGTCGGGCGCTCTCCTGCCACCACTCGGCGAACTTCAAGGCCGGTACCTCGAACGCCTTGAGCACCGTGCGGGCGAAGTCCTGCGCTCCGCCGCCGGGGTGCTCCGCCCGCCAGGCCCGCTCCTGGGCGTCCACCTCGGCCGCCCGGGCCGCGACGTACGGCGCGCACAACGCCTCGGCCTCGGCGGCCAGGGCGGCGGCCTCGATCGCGTCCGCGTCCTTCGAGCAGGACTCGGCCAGCACACGGGCCCGCTCGGCCAGCTGGAACACCCGCCGTGCGTCGGCCGTCCGGCCCTGCTCGCTGGCCCGGGACACCTCCCGCTCCGCGAGCAGCACCACGTCCTGCGCCCGGTCGCAGCGCCGAACCAGTCGCCGGTGCAGGGCCGCCGTCGCCTCGAAGGCCTGGCCGGTCCACGCGGCCGCCGCGCCCGGGACCTGTTGCTCCTGGAGAAGGTCCCGGACCTCGGCCGCGTGCCAGTACGCCTTGATGGACACCTTGAACCAGCAGGTGACGTCGCTGTCCCACCGCTCGGCGCCGCGCCCGTGGCACGTGGCGCCCGTCTTCTCCTGATCCGGGTCGATCATGCCGGTGCCGAGCCGGGCCAGCAGCGGGGACACCTGCGGCCAGTTGTAGGGCTGGTCGAGCTGCTTCCCGTCCTTCATCAGGACGGCGCGCTCCCAGCGGAGCTTGCCGGCCGCGTCGGCCTGCCACAGGCAGACCACGGCGACGGCCACGGAGCCACGTCCCGCCATGATCTGCGCGGTGAGCCGCACCGTGGCCGAGCGCGGCGTCTGGCTCGTGGTGACCCGCCAGCCAGCGGCGTCCGCGCGGGCCGCCAGACGGGCGGCGTTGCGGGGCAGATTGCCCGCCCCGTCCGAAGTCGCCGCAAGGGCGGGGGAGGTGTCGGTGTCGTGCATGGTCGTGAGTTCCCTCCGGTTCACAGTTCGATCGCACCCGGTAGCCACCCGGGCTTGCGAGAGAAATAATACCTCAGAGATAGCACGATTGAAAGTCCTTGCCCCTGAGCCCGCACGCCACGCGCCGCACCCTGCGCCCGCCACCACCCACCACGGGCGCGGCCGGAAGGTGCCCGGCGAACCGGGTACCGCCCGCGCCGACACCGACCCGGGCGCCGGGCCCTCCCATGCCGTCGGGGCGGCCGGGGTGGCGGTGCGCTCCGCCGCGGGCTTCAGCCCTGCTTGCCGCGGATCTCCTCGGCCCGCTGCGCCGTGCGGGCGGTTGCGGTGGCGGCGGCAGTGAGTGCGGCGTCCAGGTATAGGCCCTTGAGTACGCGCCAGTGGAGCCCCTGCTCCGTGTGCCAGCGGTACGCGAGTGCCATGCGGCCGGCGGCGGAGATCCACACCTGGTCGGTGTGCGGAATCATCGCCAGCCAGCCCCGGTCCAGCAGGATCGACGCCTGTGTACGGGCGATGCGGTGAAACCCGATGTCGATCGCCGCGATGAAGCCCTTCTGGTCCCGGATGACCCGGGCCCGGTGTTCCAGTTCGGCGAGCACCAGCAGGTCTTCGTGCTGGCGGGGCGTGAGCTTCTTCGGGTGTACCACCAGCTCAAGCGTCCGCGCGTACCCCCGCAGTCTCCGGCCGTCCCGGGCGCGGTTGCCGATGCTGAGCGCGCCCTGCTCCAGGACGTTGATCGGCCGGCTCTTGGCGGCGGCGCGACCGATCATCAGGTCGGCCTCCCAGGCGGTGAGGTAGCCGACGTCGTGGCGTTCGGAAATGACCGTCTCCTTGAACGCTGCCGGCTCGTAGCCGCTCGGGGCAAAGGTTCGTGCGGTCAGGACGTGCGTGCCGTAGTGGCGGGATCGCTGCATGGGGAACTCCTGGACGGGGCGGGGGCGGGTTGTTGGCGCGGAGGGGGCGGGGCGGCCGCCTGTCGGACGGCCGCCCCATCGGGGCTACAGGGAGGCGATCCACGCTTCGCCGTCGGGCATGCGCGTGTCGCTGTGCTCCGGCCGCGTCCAGCCGCAGTGAAGCGCCTTGAGCTCGGCCAGCCGCCACAGCGCGGTCGCGATGCCCTCGCGGCGCCGGTCCTTGTCGACGCCGACCCACCACACCTCGCCGTCGTCGAAGCCGCCCCAGAGTAGGCGGCCGATCACGCGGCCCTCGTCCGTCACCGCGTAGACCGCGTGGCACCCGGCCGGGCCCAGGCTCGCTGTCAGGAATTCCGGGGCGTAGCGGGCGCTGGCGAAGGCGAACGGGGGCTTTGCCTGGGTGGTCTGCACGAGGCCTGAAAGCGTGCCGAGCATGGGGGTTCCTCTCGTCTCACGGGTTCGACGCAAGCCGGTAGCCACCCGGCCTGACAAAAGAAAGAATACCGCAAAGCATACATGATTTGGGGGTGGCGACACCCTGCCGTGCGCGGGCCGGCCGGGGTGTCGCCACCTCGCGTCATGCCGATTCCGCTCCGCGCGCCGGCTGGCCGGCCCGGAGCTTGCGCAGCTGGTAGGCGGCCCACCGCTCGGCCGCCCCCCGTAGCTTCTGTTCGGCGGCCTGCGCCGCGTACAGCGCGTCGCGCGCCGCCAGTGCACGGTCCTCGACCTCCATGGCCAGGCTCATGGTGCGGTCGGCCAGGCGGGACTCGTCGTGGATCTTCAACCGTCCTGCGGCCGCGTACGTCTCGTCCAGCCGGTTGCAGGCGTCGATGAACCGGGCCTTCGCCGCCTCGGCGGCCTCGACGGCCAGGCGGACGTACTCCAGCAGGCCCTCCATGACCTCTTCGGCCCGCTCGGCGCCAATCGCGCGGCCGGCGCGCTCCAGCGACCCCCGGCCCCGGCGGGCGGCCAGGTGTGCATCCTCGGCGATCGACCGGGTGCCCTCGTACGCGGTCTTCGCCGACATCAGGGCGTCGTACGCCTTACCGGCGGGCCGCTTCACCGTGGGCCGGGGGGCGTCCTGGAGGGACACCGTCTCCGCGTTGGCCACCGCGTCCGCGCGCTGCGTCACCGCGTAGAAGTAGATCCCCCTGATGATCCACCGGGTGTGCCGCTCGAACAGCGGGAGTCCCGATTCCTCGCAGAACTTCTCCAGCTCGTAGGCGGTGAAGTTGCTCTCCGTCGGTCCGCCGTACTTCCGGATGCAGTTCATCACCGCGATCGCCCGCTGGGCGTTGGCCATCGTGATCGGGTAGACCTTCCCGTTCACCCGGTATCCGACGATCTCTCCGGTGTCCAGCTTCAGCACGCCCATGACGACTCCTCTGCATGGTCCGACGGGAAGCCCGGAAGCCGCCGGGCTAACGAAAGGAATAATACCCAAAACAATGCACAAATGCAAGGTGGGGCCACCCCGAGCGCCTGCCGGGTCCGCCGGACCGGCAGGCCGGTGGACCCGGCAGGCGCGGCCCGCTGCGCCCCTGCGATGCACTGCCGGGGCGCAGCGGGCCCTGCTAGCGGGCCGCGCGGTGCTCGGCCCGCCGGCGCAGCTCGGCGCGGGCGATGCGCCATACCTCGACCGCCCCGGAGAAGTCCTCCGACCCCTTTGCGATGGCCCGCAGCGTCGTGAGCGAGAAGTCCTCGAACCTGCCGACGGTGCGTTCGACCTCGCGCGGGAACGCCAGCGAAACCGTGGAGTCGTCGCCCTGGACCGCGGGGCCCTCGGTGTAGAACCACACGATGTACGGGGCGAACTCGTCGGCCCCGAGCCTCCCCAGGACGATCGCCTTGCCGGTGCCCAGCACCTCCGCCTGCTTGACGCGCTTGCAGTACAGGACGGTGCCGACGGCGAGGGCGGCGACCGGGGCTGTGGCGGTGTTCATGACGGCTGCTCCAGTGTGGGATGGGGTGCTGCTGGACGGCGGGCGGGTGCGGGTGCCCCGCCTGGGGAGTGTCGTTCGGCCGGGTCGCCGAGGGGTGCCCGCGGGCGGCGGGGCGCGGTGCGCGCCCCGCCGGGGGCGGGTCAGAACAGGGCGTCCTCGGCGGTCGGCCAGCTCTTGTTGCGCGGGGCAGCGATCGCGTGCGGGCTCGGGGGCGGGCTGCGCCGCGGCCGTGAAGTCGCACACCGCGACCTCCGTCCTCGGCGCGACCCCGTGCCACTCGCGCAGGTACTGCGAGGTGTCGATGCCGGTGCTGGGTTCGAGGCGGATGGCGGTCTGCTGCTCGAACCGCTCGTAGTCGGCGCTGCGCTCGTACCGGGGGAGCCGCTTGCCGCTGATCTGGAACGGGGCGCTCTCCTGCGGGATCAGGAAGACGCCGCGCGGCGCAAGCCGGGAGGCGACCGCAAGGGCGTGGTACTCGAACCGGCGGCCCCGGTAGCCGGGCCCGTCGCCGGAGCGCTCAACGTTCCCGTACGGGGGGTTGCAGATCACGGTGTCGAACCGGCCCAGGTCCTCCGGCAGGTCGAAGATGTCCGCACAGATCCACGTGGCCTCCGGCACCACCTTGCGGCCCACCTCGACGTACTCCGGGTTGCGCTCCACGCACACCAGCTCTCGGGCGCCCAGGTGGCCGTCCGACCGCATGCCCCAGGAGTCCACGCAGTGGGCGGCGAGCCGCCCGATCCCCGCGCACAGGTCGATCACCCGGTCGCCGACCACCTCGAACGCCATGTCGCGCGCCAGCCCCATGGGCGTGAAGAACGCCCCGTCCAGCCGGTTCGTCACGGTGGACGACTCCTGCCAGTGGTCCAGGACCAAATCCTCCTCATCCCGCGTCAGGGGGCGGTCCAAGGCGGCCAGCGTGGCGGCCTGGAGGTGCAGCTCGGAGTCCTGCCTGGTGAGCGACATGGTGAGTCCGTCCTTCCGTTCGAGGTTCGATGCCGTCCGGGAGCCACCCGGCCTGGCAAGAGAAACAATACCGTGAAGCATGCACGAAAGCAAGTGGTGCACCGCCCCGAACCGAACGGAAGGCTCCGGTCGGGGCCGGCGGCGACGGACGGCGGACCTATGGCGCGGCCGGGTCGCGCGGGTGCCCGCTGTGCACCTCGGACAAGCCCAACGCCCGGAACTGCGCCGCCGCTTCGCGCACTTCGGCCGCCGCCGCGGCCGCAGCCTCCAGGGCCCGGCCGAGCCGCTCCCGCGCCGCCTCCGCGCCCGGTGGCTCCGCGGGCAGGACCTCGGGCTGCTCCTGGAGCTCCGGGCGGGCGGCCGCCGTACACGACACCCGAATGGCCGGCTCCTCCCGCTGCGCCTCGGGGCGGGGCCGGGCCGGCGGTGCGGCTTGGGGCGCGGCGGCGCTCGCGCCGTCCGGGGCCGGGGGCTGCGCGGCGACGACTTCGCCGGGAACGATGCGCGCCGGCGCGGTGAGTTCCGGCGCGCTGCGGGGCAGGGCCCGGGGCATCAACGTGCCGCTGAGCGGCTGGTGGGCGGCGTCCAGCACGGAGAGGATGCGGACCGCGCGTTCCAGCGGGACCGAGTGGAGGTCGAGCTGGACGGAACCGCCGTGGTGGTTGATCCGCACCGTGCCGGAAGCGTGGGCGGGGAAGCGGCCGATCGCCTGGCCGGCGTAGAACGAACCGGAGCTGCCGTCCTGGTCGTGGCCGTACGGCTCCAGGGCGGGGAGTGCCTGCCGCAGACGGGCCATGGCGGCCTGACGCGCCCGCGCGTAGCGCTCCTCCTGGGCGCGGTCGGCCAGGGCCTGGCGCATCGTCGCGCGGTGCCCGGGCAGCAGGCGGCGGCGGATCTCGGCGGCGACGGCCGGGGCCGGCCGGTTGGACGCCACGGTGATCTCGTCCTTGCTGTCGCCCCACCAGCCTTCCGGGGTGCAACCGGTGACGGTCAGCCGGTGGCTCATGTGGCCGGTGGATCGCGGCCGCCAGATACGCAGGCGCCATCCGGCCGGGTGCTTCAGGCGTACCGACCCTGAGGCGTAGAACTCGGCTTCATGGGTCCAGCCGGGTCCGTCGTCGTCGGGTGTCGCGTTGAGCGCGGCCGCCACGGCCCGGCCGAAGTCGGCGAAGGTCTCGCGCAGTGCCACATTCGTCCGGTTGGGGTTGTGCATGGTGGCCCGTTCTTCTCTCGTCCGGGTCCGGCCGCAGCGCGGCCGGACCCGGGTGGGGTTGTGGGCGGCGGGGCCGGGCGGGACGGCATAGGGCGCCGTCCCGCCCGGCGGCGGTCAGCTCTCCAGGGTCTGCGCGGCCTGGACGGCCTGGGAGCGGGCGGCGGCGGCCGGGCACGGCCCCAGCAGGCGGGCCAGGCAGATCAGCAGTCCGGGCCCGTCGCCCAACCGTCGGGCCTCGGCCAGCGCGTCCAGGACCTGGCGCGCGTCCTCGCGGGTGAGCGGGTGTGCGAACACGCAGGTGCAGGACGGCTTGAGCCGCTGTGTGATTTCGGCCAGCTTCTCGGCGCGCTGGTCGGCGGGCAGGCACCCGGGGTGCCGGAAGACCGGCCTGCCGCGGCGCAGGTGGGAGAAGAACCGGTCGCCCTCCCACCCGCACAGCAGGCACCGCACCCGCCAGAGCACGTCGGACCCCGGGTAGCCGCTCAGCGGCTCCCACCCCGTGGCGGTGATCTTGGCGATCGCCTCGGCGGCGCTTGCGATGTTGCGCGGCGTCGGCGCGAGACTGGCGGCGAGGTAGGCGGACGGGCCGGGCTCGGCGGCGCGGGTGTTGGTGGTCATGGTGGTGCCCTTCTCGGGTGGTTCGATGTCGGCCGGGAGCCACCCGGCCTGGGTGGTGGACATGAGGGGTGCCGGGGTGCGGCCGGGCGGCCCGTACTGTGCGCCGCCCGGCCCGGGCCGGTCACTGGACGCGGAAGCCGCCCCGGTGCTGCGCCGTGCGCAGCCAGCCGATCCAGCGGCCGAACCAGGGGAGCGTGCCGCCGAACTTCTGCCGGTCCTGGTCGCTGGCGGCGTCGTAGGCGGACAGCGCCGCCCCGATCTGGGCGGGGGTGACCCACCACCCGTCCTGGCCGGACAGCTTGTGGAGCGGGACGCCGGTGACCGGCTGCGCCTCGTGTTCGGTCACGGCCCGCCACGCGGCCTCGGCCCAGGCGGTCTCGAAGGTCTCGGCGTCGAGCTGTTCGGCGGCGGTCTCCTTGCCGTAGCCCAGCAACCAGCGCACCGTCCGGACGAACCGGCTGGCCCGGGGGAGGGTCGGGAGGATGGGCCAGGCGGGGGCCTCCTGGAGGGTGAGCATGCCCAGGTTCCCCATGGCCGATCGCGTCGCGCGCATCTGGCCGTCGCTCATGCCGAAGTAGGAGACGTCGGCGAAGTCCAGGGCGCGCCAGGCGGCGTCCCATTCGCGCTGGGCGGCCTGGCGCTCGGGCCCGGCGGGGACGGTCATCGGGTTGGCCGCTGCGCGGACCCGGTCGTGGGCGGCCGTGACGGCGGCCTCGTCGGCCTCGCTCGGCTCGTCCACGGTGAACATGCGGTAGCTCATGGGGAACTCCGTTCTCAAATGATTCGATGGCGACCGGGAGCCACCCGGCTTCGAGAGAAATAATACCAGGAACAAGTCACGAAAGCGAGTGTGCCAACACCTCCCGGTACGCGTCGCTCAAAGCACCGCCCCCCTGCGCGAACCGCTCGGCCGCCCGCTGCGCCCTGCGCTGCGCGTCGTCGGCCACGCGGTGGTGGTACTGCTGGCTGCGCCAGTCCTGCGCCCCGGGGTCACCGACGATCCGGCACAGTTCGCCGGCCAGCTCCGCGATCCGCCGCATGTCCGCCTCCGGGTCGGCGCTCCTCCCCTCCTCCACCCCCGACAGCAGCCCGATCGCCTCGCCAGCTGCCTCCTCGGCGCCCGGCACCCGTGACAGGCTGGCCAGCTCGTCCATGACGTCCAGCAGCCGGCGCTGCGCGAACTCCTCGGGGTGGGCCAGCCGGAAGGGGGCCGGGGCCAGCGCGGCCGCCGCCTCCGGGGTCGGCCGGACGAACCGCTCCAGGTTCTCCCCGAACAACACCACACCGCGGGACGGCTCATCGGCGTCGGCCGGCTCGAACCGGAACGAGACACGGCCGCCGCGGTGCTCCTCGCGTCCCGTCATCCGCCACGGCCGCCCCCACGCCGGACCGGACCGACCGCCCGGGATCCGCACCACGTCCAGACGCTCCAGCCCCCGCCAGTCCCCGCCGGGCACCCACCCGGCCGGCGCGACCGCGCGCTCCTCCTCGTCCCGCACTGCGGCCGCCCGCACGTCCAGCAGGACCACCAGCCGGTCCGCAGCCTCCCACCGCGTCCCGGTGTCGTCCGGAAAGCCCTCCTCGCCGTCCAGCGCGCACCACCACGAACGCCCCGACCGCCACACGGTCCCGCGCCGCACGCCGTCGACCAACACCGGGTACCGGCCGTCGGCGTCCCGCGCGCCGAATCCGGTGCGCTCCCGCCGGGCCTGCTGCTCCCGCGCCCGCTGCTGCGCCTTCTCGGCCTCAGCCTGGTCCCGCTGGCGCCTCGTGCGTTCCGCGGTGAGGGCGGCGCGGCGCGGCGCGATCTCGAACATGATCTGGAGGTTGGAGTCCGGGTGGTGGCGGAGGGCAGGGGCGTACTGGTGGGCCGTCAGAGCGTCGATCTCGGCCGTGAGCTCCTCGGCGGTCATCTCGGCCGGCGGGCGCAGCCCGACCGGAGCGGGGCGCAGCGGCGCGCCGCCCGGGTGGGCGGGGCCGGCGGTCGGTGTGGTGGTGCTGGGCATGCTTGCCTCCGTGGCGAGGGGTTCGGGGCTCGGGCGGGTGAGTCGGGCGTTCGGAAGGGGTGCCGCCCCGGGCCGGGGCGGCACCGGGGCCGCTCAGTGCCAGCGCACCCGCAAGCCGTGCGCGACGCAGTGCTCCGCCATGGCGTGCAGCTCTCCCAGGCGCGCGGACAGGTAGCCCTCACGTCGGCCGACGCAGGTCCACCGGCCGTCCGTGACCTCCGGTCGGGCGTCGTCGTCGACGAGCAACCCCAGGGCGAGCAGCACGCGGCCGAGGAAGCCGACGGCGTCGTCGTTGCCGTACGGGTCGGCGGCGTCGTAGCCGAGCAGGCGCAGCACCTCGGCGGCGTTGCCGTTGTTGAAGTTCAGCGAGTGGGGGTCGTCCCACTGAACCTGGATGCTCTCGGGCTCGAAGGTGACGGACACGGGCTCCTCCTGGGGCGGCGAGGGGGGCTGTTGGCGAGAACGGGGGAGAGGGCCGGGGCGGCGGGCGCCGCCCCGGCGGGGCGTCAGCCCTCGCTGGCGAACCTCACGGTGAGCACCGGCTCGCCCTGGTCCCCGCCGCCGATCACGACGGCCACCCGGGCGGTTCGCTCGTCGTCCTCACCGCCGGGGCCCAGGTAGCAGAACATGAACTCCGCCCGCTGTCCGCCCTGGCTCCGCATCGCGTTGTGCGCCAGCCACAGCAGTTCGCGTAGCCGCACGGCCTCCATCACCGCCGCCAGCTTGCCGTCCTCGCCCGGCCGTGCCACGCACGTGCCGTGCAGGGCTGAGGTCAGGGCCACCGGGAACCGGAGGTGGGCCGCGCGCTGCGCCTCGTGCGGCACCGCGATCAGAATGCCGTCCTCGATCGCCTCGGCCCGGGTGTAGGTGTCGATGACCTCGCCGAACAGTTCCCGCATGGAGTCGTTCATCGCCGCTGCCTCCCACTTTCATGGTTCGATGCGGACCGGGAGCCGCCCGGCCCTTCAAGAGAAACTATACCGCAAAGCATGCATGATTGGAAGTGGCGACTTCCCTCGTGTCGCCGCCTGGGTCTGTGCTGCCCGTCGGTGCGGGCGGGCCCGGCCTCCCGGGCCCGCCCTGCACCTCCCTAGAAGCAGGCGTCGCCGTGAGGCTGAATCAAGGTGACCTCGCGGCGCTGGCCGTACTTGTTCCGCTGCGCCATGACCACACTGTTGTCCATGTAGTGAATCCGGCCCTCGTCCTGCCATTCGGGCTCCACCTCGCGCAGGTAGTGCAGCAGCCCCTGGAGCCGGTCCTGTGCGCGCTTCATGGCGTTCCATGCCTCGGTGCTGACCTTGCGACTGGGGAAGGCGTCGACGCATCGCTGGGCGCGGTACTCGTCGCGCGGGTTGCCCAGGTAGACCGTCGCCGCCGTCCGCGGGCCGTGGCCGAGGCGGCCGATAAGGCGGGACTTCACCGCCCAGTGCAGCATCTCCATCCCGGACTTGAACGTGACGTCGTCCACGACCCGCTGGACGTATCGCCCGTTCTCGTCCCGGATCGCACCCAGGGTCTCCGGGTCCCGGGCGATCTCCGTGCCGCAGCCGGCGAGGGTGTAGGTGGTGGTCATGATCTCCGCCTTTCGTCGTAGTTCGATGTCTTCCGGGAGCCACCCGGCCTGACAAGAGAAACTATACCGCAAAGCGTGCACGATTGGAAGCGGGGAAGTCCTCGTGTCGCGTCCTTCGTCCGCACGGGTCGACCACGGGCACGGTCGGCTGGCCTCGGCGGTGGGCGTCGAGGCCGGCCGCGGGCGGTTCAGCTGCCTGACGACTCGTCGTCGGCGGTGCGGGGATGCGCCGCGATCACGCCCCAGATGCCGGACAGGTGCGGGGCGGGGTGGTGCGGGCTGGTGAGGCGATCGGGAAACTCGGCCGTGCCCCTGCCGTCCTGGCGCATCCGGCCCGGCCCCATGCCCCGGGCGGTCCAGGCGAGCCTGAACACCCATGCGCGGTGGTGCAGCTGGCGGCCGCCCGGCAGGGCGGAGAGGTACGACCGTCCGATCCGCCACGGAATCTCATGGCGCAGCTCGACGTCGACCCGGACGGGGTCGCCGGTGCCGTACGCCCACCTGATCACGACGGCCCAGCCGTGGGCGCGGGCGTGCTCGGCCAACGCGCCGGCCTCCGTGGGCAGGGCGTAGCCGTCCGGCGGGGTGGCCAGTAGCGCGGTGCGGCGCGTGGCGGCTTCCTCCCGCCGGGCGTAGTCGTCGTCAGTCAGGTTGCGGCGCTTGCGCGCGGGGGCGCCGCGCCGCCCGTAGGGCGCGCGGGTGAGCTCCCGGAGTTCGGCGGTCAGCGACGCGATCGCGGCCAACCGCTGCTCGTCGGTGGTCATGGCGGGTCTCTTTCCTGAGTGGGTGGGAAGGCCGGCCCGCGCGCGGGCCTCGGCCGGAGTGGGGCGGGCCGGGCGGCCCGCCCCGTGGGGCCTCAGACGGCCGCCAGCTCGCGGACCTCGGTGCGGGGCTCCTCGGCCCCCTCCACGCTCTCCACGTAGGCGCGGAACGCCTTGCGGACCGCCTCGCCGGTCTCCATGAGCGTCTTCCTGACCTTCTTCGGGCTTCCGCCCGCCCACTCCCCGATGTACGAAGCGGACTTGACCGCCGAGTCCACGCCGTACCGGGCGGCCACCATGTACGCCACGGACTCGGCCTCGGTCTCCATCCGGCCCCGGTGGTGCCGGTATTCGTCGGGGTCGCTCTCCAGGTGCCCGCACCCGACGTGCCCGGCAAGCTCGTGCGCCAGCGTCACCGCCGCCTGAGCGTTCGTGACCCGATCGCTGATCATGACGGTCCGCGAATCCGGGTCGACCCACCCGCGCGATGTGCCGGTCTCGCCGGTCTCCACCTGGTAGCCCAGCTGCGCCGCGTACGCCTCCAGGTCCTGGCGCATCTCGGCCGGGGCTTCGCCGGGGGTGTCGGCGCCGAACCGTCGCACCGACAGTGCGGGGGTGATCGTGTACAGGGGGCCTTCCTGCCAGACAGGCACGGTCTGGGAAACGTCGAACACCCGAACCAGGGTGAACCTGGGCGCCCGCCTGGCCGGGCGCTCGGCGCGGTCGGCGGTGGCCTCCTCCGTGGCGGGCTCCTGCTCGGCCGGCTCCTGGTGGTCGGCGTGGGCATCGGCGTCCTTGCGCCGAGAGGTGGAAGGGGCCCAGATCCGCAGCGGCTGCTGCCCTTCGGCGACGCTGCGGCCGAGTGCCTCCCACTCCCTGGGGCCGCACACCAGCGACGCCTGGGGGCACTGCATCAGGATCAGCATCACGTTGCGGAACGAGTAGCGGAACATGCTGGTGGTGGACAGCCCCCGCAGCTTGTCCAGCATCGCGGTCCAGCCCTCGGAGTTGACCAGTTCCATCACGGTCTCGGTCAGCTGCTCGTGGAGCGCCTCGGCCATCCGCTCCTGCTCGGTGGCCGGCCCGGTCGTGGACTTGGACGGCTTGGAACGGCGACGGGAGCTGGTGCGAGTGGTCATGAGGAGAAGTCCTTTCGATCATGGTTCGACGTCTACCGGGAGCCACCCGGCCTGACGAGAGAAACTATACCGTGAAGCATGCACGATTGGAAGTTGGGGCACGTCCGCCCCGCCCCGAAATTCGGCCCGCCTCGCCCCCGATGGGGCGGGCCGGCCACCCCTCCCCATGGGCTGGCCTCGAACCGAACCGGCACGGCCCGGCACCCTCGGCGAGAGGGGGCGCCCGCGTCCGGCCGGAGCGTCCGGCCGGACGCGACGTCGCCCAACGGAGCACGTCGGCTCGTCAGAACCGATACCCCGGGTTGCGCTTCAGGAAAGCGGCCATGAATCCGGCGGTCATCCGCCCCAGCTCCTTGGTCTTCAGCGTCACCGGCGCCGGAGCGTCGCCCAGAATCCGCCGCGCTTCGGCCAGTAGGCCGGCTACCTCCCCGCTCACCGACGTCACGCGCTCCCGACCGTGAGGGTTGTAGCCGAACAGGACCGCGGACTTCAGCCCCGCGCCCCGGTGCTCAACCGGCCCGTACTTCGCGAGGATCTCGCCCGCCCACTCCCGCTCCTGCGCGGCCCTCACGTCCGCCGCCAGCTGCGCCGAGCGCGCCCGCTGCCGGATGGTCGCCGCGCTGAGGTGCTGCAGACCGGGCAACGTCGTCGCGCAGCTGCTTCCTGCGTAGAACAGCTCCCCGGTCGGGTTCCCCTCGGCGTCCGCGATATCGAACACGACGGTGTGCTTCAGGTCCTTGCGACCGCAGTGGTCGCAGGTGGTGTTCTCATCCGTGGTGCCGAGAATCCGGTAGGCGGTCATGAAGTCCTCCTGCTGCTCTCAGTTCGATGTCTGCCGGGAGCCACCCGGCCTGACAAGAAAAACTATACCGTAAAGCATGCACGATTGAAAGTGGGGGAACGCCGAACCGCCGCGTGGAATTCCGGCCTCGCACCGAAGCCGGCCCCGCCGACAACCGCCCGGCCGTAACCCCCGCCCCATTGGCCGGCCCGAACCGCACCGACACGAAGCAGCGCCCCCGACACGGACAGCCGCACCGGGAGCGCTGCGCCGCGCTAGTGGCTCACATACCTCGGGTAGCCCTCGGTCCGCCAACCAAGCTGGCGGTGCTCCTCCTCCGTGAGCACCCGGAATGAAGCGGGGTATTTCTCGCTGTGCCACCAGTCCGCGTGTGCCTCACCCGCGTTGATATGCATCGAAGTACCGCACACACAGATCATCTTCAGGGGATAGTCCACCGCTCCTTCAACCTCTCGACTCGGACGGCGCCCCGACGGCGCCCAACAGGCCGGGCGTGGGGGACGGCCCAGCGACCGCCCCCCACCCGCGACTACCGCACCGGGTGCGCCGCGACCACCCGCTGGATCTCCACCAACGACGGCGCGTCATGGGACCTCGGGCACTGCGGCGTCTCAGCCACCCCCGACCCAAACAACCGCACCTTCCCCGGCGCAGCACACCGGGAGTGCCACGTCTTCGAATACGCCCAACCCGCACCGACCGGACGGCCGGCCTCGACCCCGCCCACCCGACCCACCTTCACCGTGTAGAACGGCTCAGCGATCCCCGGTCCGTGCGTCCACTGCTCGATCGCCTCCCACCCGTGCGCCCGGGCGTGCTCCACCAACTCCCGGCCGGCCTTCGGCACCTCGAACCCCACCGGCGGCACAGCGACCAACACCAGCAACCTCCCCCGGACTTCGGCCAGCTGCTCCCCCACGTCCTCCCCCCGCGCGCTGCGCCGCCGCAACTTCCGGTACTCGCCTGCCACCGCGTCCCGCTCGTCCGTGTCCACCTTCTCGCTCCCTTCTGGGCCTGCTCCTGCATTGGTCGGCGGCCACCGGAGGCAGGGCGCAGCGTGGGCGCCCCGCCCCCGGTGTGGCCGTCACCCCCGGAGCTCGGCCACCTCGTCCATCAGCCACTCCGTCCACATGGGCTCGATGTCCGGGTGCTCGGCCAGCCACGGGAGCTCCTGCACGTCCTTGCGCCACAGCGCGATGAACAGGCGACCCGACTCCGCCTTGTCGGCCTTCCAACCGTCGTAGTAGTAGCCCCGGTTCAGCCGGATCTGGACCTCGGCGAAGGCGGCCAGCAACTCGGCGCGCGGGGCCAGCGGGCACACGGACTTCGCCGCGCCCTCGGCGCAGGTGTGGCAGAGCTCGCTCACCTGGGCGGGGCCGTCCGCCTTCGGGATCTCCAGGCTGAGAATCAGGTGGTGGGTCATCAGGTCCTCCATCACAGTTCGACTCGATCCGGGAGCCACCCGGACTGACAAGAGAAACTATACCGCAAGGCATGCACGACTGAAAGTGGGGGAGCAACTGGCGGGGCGGGCGCTCGAAGCGCACCGCCCCGCCGGGGGCGTCAGGTGCAGTCCAGGCCGCACGTGGGGCACACGAGAAGCTCGTCGGTCAGCCACTCGGACCCGTCGACGTCCGGGCAGACCTCGGGGCTGGCGGCCGCCCACCGGCGCACCCCCTCGATCACGTACCGGCCGGGGTGAACCGGCTCACCGTTGTGGTGGGCGACGGTCGCCGGGCGGTAGGACATGCCGGCCCGGAGGGCGGGGGCGGGGCCGGGCTCGGGGGCCTTGGTGAGCGTGATCACGGGGTTCCTTCCGATCGTGGTTCGACTGCACCCGGGGCGCACCCGGGCTTGCGAGAAAATCAATACCGGCGACTGTGCATGAAGTTGAGCGGCCCGCCCCTGCGGGTGCCATCCGCTGAGGCGGGGCGGGCCGGTCAACCGTTCATGGTCAGCCGCTGAACGCGGGGACCGCCACGCCGGAGCCGTCGCCCGTGGCGGGCTTGGCCACGGGCGACGCCGTCACCGTGAACGGGTTGCCCTGCGGGAGGAACGCGATCACGGTGCGGCCGTCCTTGGTCTCGAACGCCGGGTCGTATCGCCACCCGGCCTCGCGGAACGCGGTCACGGCCTGGGCCAGTGCCTGGGCCTTGCGCTGCCGAGTGAAGCCGACCCACCGGCTGAGCGTGACCGTGACCCCGTTGGACTCGAATCCGAACCGGAGGATTCCACGGTTCGTCTCAGGGAGCCCGGTGATGATGTCGGCGATAAGCGGGGACGCGTCGGCGAAGATGGTGGCGGTGTTCATGATTTTCTCCAATTCTTTGGAAGGGATTCTTGGGGAAGCGGGGGCGGATTTTCCGCCCCCGCCGGGAAATCAGGCCGAGGCGAGGGAGGCCAGAAGGCTCGCGCGGAGGGCCCGGAACTCCGCCTTCACCGGCCGGTAGGCGGTTGCGATCTCGGCGACCTGGTGCCGGGTGTAGCGGGTGGTGGGCACCTCCTCCGTGGTCGGCCCGGTGCTCAGCGTGCGGTGGGTGACCCCAGGCTCCCCTGCCAGCTCCGGGCGGGTCTTGATCAGGCGCTTCGCGACGCTGCGCAGAGCGTCGGAGAAGCGTTCGGCGAGGTACCCGGTTGCGCCCGCGATCAGGGCGTAGGTGCCGAGGCTGCGCGGGCGCTCCTGGGCCGTCTCCGCCAGGTGCCTGGCGCGGATACGGTTGCGGACGGTGGCGCGGGCCTTGCGGGCGCGGGGGTTCATGGGGTCCTCCTTGTACTCGGTGTTCGATGGCGGCCGGTCGCCGTCCGGCCCGACAAGAGAAACAATACCGCAGACCATGCACGGTGGCAAGTGGGCCAACCGACCACGTGTCACCCAACCCAAGTGATCTTGCTCGAATGG